>JALXAI010000546.1 GCA_026992215.1 Desulfobacterales bacterium
GGTTAAAACGATTATTGTAGGTTTTATGTCTCCGCGGCTTGCCATCCCGCTGGCCGGGAAAGGTTTTGAGGTGGTCACCGGCGTGCGCGGGAAAGTTGAAGATGTGATAAGGACATATCTAAGCAATAAAGCCGCATCTGCTGGTTCACCGACCAAGGTGTTGAGCCTTAAAGGCAAAACCCGGGAAGATCTTCGCGTGGCGCTGAAAACAACCGGAGCAGAGTTTTTGTCAATCATTCCTGTCCTTGTCACCGTAATTCTGTTGATAGGTTTAAGCGAAACATTCATGAACCGAAAATTTCTCCTATCCATATTCAGTGGTGAACCGCTCAGGGATTCCCTCATGGGAGCCTTCTGGGGAAGTATTCTCATAGGTAACCCGGTGAACAGCTACGTTATCGGGGATGTATTGCTTAAAAACGGGGTAAGCCTGTACGCGGTGGCGTCCTTCCTTACCACCTGGATAACCGTCGGCTTCATTCAGTTGCCCGTGGAAATGGATACCCTGGGCGCGCGTTTCGCAATCGCGCGGACGCTTGCATCCGTTGTCGTATCGGTTGTTGTAGCCTATCTAACGGTTGTCGTGTTGCAAATTTTTTGATGAAGGAACTATTCTCCCATGGCTGCTATGAGCAGGAAGAGGAAAAAAGGCATTATTAAATGGTCGTTTATCCTGGTTACACTTGGTCTTTACGCAATGCTGTACGTGAAGGATCCGGCCAGGGCTTACCACGCACTTGGGATAAGCCTCCGGGTACTTCTCCAGATAAGTATTCCCATCTTAATTGCTTTCACCTTAAGAGTTCTGATCAACATGTATGTTACTCCCGAAGGCATGCGCCAATTACTCTCAAGGGGGATAGGAATCAAGGGGATTGTTTTCTCGTCCCTGGCGGGTCTTCTATCCATGGGGCCTGTTTTTGCCTGGTATCCGCTGCTAAAAGATTTCAGGGAAAAGGGAGTTCCGGATCTTTACCTGGCAAATTTCCTGACAAGCAGGGCGGTCAAACCCTTTTTATTTCCTGTTATGGTGTACTATTTCGGGCTTGCTTTCAGTCTTGTTTTAAACTTGATGATTCTTCTTTTCTCACCTCTGGTAGCCCTGATCACGAGCTTCTTCACCGGGAAAGATACATAGGGTTCATCTCATGAGGGTTATGTCCCGATCGAAGAAAAGGGCGAAGGTCCAGTCGAAAATAAGGCGTACCTTGTTTCGAATTCCCTTGAACCTGAAAAGATACACGGTTCTCCAGATAAACCAGGCCACAAATCCCCTGAACCTGAGAAACATGATCTGTGTTACCGCGTTTTTTGATCCGAGAGAAGCAAGTCGGCCCAGGCGAATAAATCGAAATGGCCTGGAAGGATCGGAGGAACTTGTGCTTTTTATAAGACTGGCCACGTATTTTGCCTGCTGAAGAGCCACCTGGGCTTCGGGAGGGAGTGGATCGCCGGTTCTTATGTCCTTGACTCTCGCAGAATCGCCGAGCACGAAAACTTCCGGGTTTCCGGGTAACCGGAGGTAGGGATCTACCTCCACTCTACCCATTCTGTCAGTGGCCCTGTTCAGTACCTTGATAAGTTTGCCGGCGAGTATACCGGCTGTCCACACTATCACTTCGCTGTTTAAGGTGTCACCGTTTCTGAAGTAAATCCTGTCTTTTTCGATTTTCTCAACGGGCGAATTTAACCTCAGGTCTATTTTCATGGACCTAATTTTCTTTTCCGCCCATCTCACGAGATTCCTGTCGAAACCTGCAAGAATGCTTGATGTGGCTTCTACCAGGATTATGTTGATATTTTCGGGCTGTACGTTCTTGTAGTACCTGACCAGGGTTTCAAACATGTAGTCGTGTAAGCCGGTGGCCAGTTCCACCCCCGTTGGTCCCGCTCCTATTATTGCAAAAGTAAGAAGTTTTTTCTGAACGCTGCGCTCGGTTTTGATATTTGCAAGCTCAAAGCGTTCGAGGATTTCTGCCCTTAATTCCAGAACGTCATCCAGCTTTTTAAGCTGTCGGCACGATTCCCTGGCTCCGGGGACATTGAAGAAATTCGTTTCACTCCCGGGCGCGAGAACAAGCCTGTCGTAACTAACGGCGCCATGGGCTGTTTCAACTTTTCGATTCTCGAGGTCTACCGAGAGGACTTCGGATTTAACGATTTCGATATTTGGGTAGTCAAGCATGGCACGAAGGGGTGTAACCAGGTGGCGGATTTCGATGTCCCCGATAATGCCCTCGATCATAAACGGCTGAAATAACAGGTAGTTGGTTTTCGATATAAGGGTAATCCTTGCTGTGGAACGTGACCTGTTTTTTTCCCCGAGAAATCTTGCCAGAAAGGCCCCGGCGAATCCGCCCCCTACTATCACTACGTGCATGTTTGTGCCCCTGTTATGAAGAGATTATTGCTGAATGCAGGGATCCCGAAACGAAGACCCGTACGAACCCCTTAAGTTCTTATACCATATATCTGCTTCTTCAATCAGGTTTTTGTGGGAAGGATCCCTATCCTGGTGCGGGTATCTCAGGGAATGAACTGGAAACATGGATCATGGGGGAGCTGATGAGATGAGGTTGAGAGTTGACGTAAGAAAAAACGTTACATGTTTTTGGAGAGTACTCTAACGTTTCTGCGCTGTTCGAGACGAGTTACTCCACCCTGCATGCTTAATGCCGCAGGGATTTCCGCCCCGTGGTTTCGATCAGTCATGAATGGTTATTCATGCTTCAACAGATGAATCCCCGTTTTTCGGCAGGTGAACTCTTATCAAAGTTCCTTCGCCTGGCTTGCTTTCCACGGCTATATCGCCACCATGGGCTTGAATTACCGCTTTAACCAGGCTGAGTCCAAGACCCAGCCCGCGATGAGACCTGCTTTTGTCTCCCCTGTAAAGCCGCTCGAATATTCGCGGTAAATCGTGTGAAGGTATTCCACAGCCTGTATCTCTTATGGAAAGAATAATTTTGCCGTCGTTGTGGGTCGCGGCGATTTCGATTTTTCCTCCCGTATCGGTGTATTTTATAGCATTGTCAACCAGGTTTGCCATGGCCTGCATTATTCTGTTTGCATCGACGTGGCCCGTCAGTCGGTCAGGTACATTGAGATTAATGCTTATTCCTTTGTCTTCGGCCACGTATTCGTACAATTCCGCAACCTTTTTAATTGATGCGGCAAGGTTTGCCCTGGTGCGGTTCAGTTTCATTACCCC
>JALXAI010000547.1:0-1741 GCA_026992215.1 Desulfobacterales bacterium
TGCCTGAACATGTGCGGTGCGGTACATTGTTCTGACATCGCTCTGCTCGGTTACCACAGGAAACCCCCGGTAATCGACCATGAGATTCTCGAAGATGTTTGCGAAATTCCTCTGGTAATAGCAGCGTGCCCCACCGCAGCAATTTCACCGACCAAGCTTCCGGATGGGAAGAAGTCTGTAAAAATCAAGCAAGAACGATGCATGTTCTGCGGTAACTGCTACACCATGTGCATGGCACTTCCGCTTGCAGACAAAGAAGGTGACGGGGTTACCATTCTTGCCGGTGGAAAGATTTCAAACAGGATCACGCCACCGAAGTTTTCCAAGGTTGTGGTTCCGTGGCTCCCGAACAACTTCCCACGATACCCCGAAGTGGTTAGGGATGTTAAGAAAATCCTTGAAGCTTACGCGAAAGATGCTCGAAAATACGAACGAATCGGGGATTGGGCCGAGCGCATCGGATGGGAAAAATTCTTCGAGAAATGCGACCTGCCCTTCACCGAGCACCTGATTGACGATTACAGGCTACAGTATGATACTTACAGAACTTCCACGCTGTTCAAGTACACCGAACCCGCTTGGGAAGTTTGCAAGGCGGCCGGAGGTCTGTAAACCGGGCCACCAACTAAGGAAGGAGCAACACATGGAAGAAATTAAAAAGGCAATTCTGGAGTACGCCGAGAAAACCGGCAAAACCAAGTTCTATTTCAAAGACATGGAAAAGGCTGTCCATAAGGTTATGCCGGATGTGAAAGCCAGGCAGATTAAGAAAGCTGCTACCCAGCTGATCAACGAAGGAAAACTGATCTACTTTTCCACGGGTAGCACGACAATGTACGGATTGAAAGGCAGAGGCCAGACCGAGGATCACTAATCCGAAGAGGCCTCCAGCTACGGGCTGTTGTAGAAGCGTTCTTGCACTTAAAAGAGATCGCACACTATAGGTGTAGCGATCTCTTTTTTCTCTTCAAGATTTTACTTTCGCTCCAAAAAAAGTTATAAAACCACAACAAAAGTAGACTCAGGTGGACTTGCCATGAAAAAACCAATGGACGCAGAAAAGTTTATAGCAGAGCAAAAAAGGATACTCGCCGAAAATCCCGATTGTGCCAACTCGAGTTATAACCTCGGTGTTGCATTAATGAAGGAAGGGAAGCTTGACGAGGCTATCGAAGCTTTCAACGACGCAATCCTTAATAGCGGCAGGATGTTCGAAGGTTACGTAAATCTCGGGTACATTTATTTCAAGAAAGGTGAACTGGACAAGGTTGTCGAAGCGAACCTCAAGGCTGTTGAAATAGAACCGAGATATGCCCGCGGGTATGCGAACCTCGGGTTTGCCTACCTTCAAATGTGCAAGACCGATGAGGCAATAGAAGCGCTGGAAAAGGCCATTGATCTGAACCCCAAGATTGCCCAGGCCTGGAACAACCTGATCAACGCTTATCTCCAGAAAGGAGATCCCGATAGGGCAATCGAGATCGGCGAAAAACTCGTTGAAATGGCTCCCACCTTTGCTCTCGCACACAACAACCTTGCCTTTGCCTATTACACCAAGGGAAATTATAACAAGGCCATAGAGCACCTGGATCGGGCAATGGAACTTGGATTCGAACCCCATCCGGAGTTTCTCGAGAGTCTCAAACCTTACAGGCAGGAAACCGGGGAATAAAATTGGAATATATCCTTCAAAGATACCATCACTTGATAAATAAGGCCGACATGGCCTTCAATGACACGG
>JALXAI010000547.1:1751-3211 GCA_026992215.1 Desulfobacterales bacterium
GATTTGGTCAGGTGCGAACTTCACTGCGCGGACTGTTGCCATGCAATTTTCGGCTTGTTCATGATAGAAGCCTACCACATGAGAAAGGAATTCGAAAAGCTCGATGAAGATACACGCCGAAAGGCACTTGAAAGGGCTTCCGAAGCGGACGAAAGGCTGAGGGAAATTGAAAAGAAATTTCGTGAAGAGCGGGAAAAATCTGAAGAAACACCCAGGCATTCCCTTTCGACGATCCGGGTCAGGTGCCCGCTGCTTGATGAAAATGACGAATGTATCTTATACGAACATCGACCATTGACATGCAGAGTGTATGGAATTCCAACTGTCATTCATGGACAGGCTCATGTATGCCACAAGAGCGCTTTCAAACCGGGCGATTACTACACCGTGTATAACCTGGACGAGGCTTACAAGGAGCTCTACTACCTGTCAAGGCAGTTGCTGAGCTGGGAAGGTGGAAAAGAACTCGAAAAGGCATCTCTACTGATATCGGTCTCAAAGTGCATATCCACTCCCACCGACGAACTCATAGAAGAAGTGTTCAAATAAAGCGGATCAGAGCTTTGAAATAGCCTCGGTAGCTATCTCGTCAAGGGTTTTCATTTCAAGCCTGCCGTTCTTATAGATCCCTATCGTGTGCTCGTCACCCTTGAGGCTTTCAAGGTCTTCAATTATCTCCTTGTTCCCCAGGTTTCCGAGCATCCATGCCGCGTACCCTCTTGCCCTGTAATCCGGATCCTTGAGAAGGGGGATCAGGTAGAGGGGGAGTTTTCCCAGCAAATCCGGCCTTATCTCGGCTATCCGCCCTATTGCCTGGAGAGCCAGGACTCTCCTTTCGGGATCGGGCAGGAATCGATACAGGTGCGGAATGTAACCCGCAAACATTTCCACCTTGTGACTTATTATTTCCCCTATGGCCTCGAAAGCCCCCCAGCTGGATGCCGCCGAATCTATTATGGCAGTAAAAAGATTCTGCAGTATTTTCGATACGAACCCGGGGTTTCGTTCTGCAATAACCGAGGACACTATTCCCAACATCTCGGCTGCCCTCATCCTGAATTCGTCATCCACGGAATAAAGCAATCGCATCAGATTTCTCACGATACGCCTGTCATCTTTTGCCGCCTTGAGTATCTCGTCCACCCGGAAATCCCTTACGATGCTTTCCACTTCCTTCTTGGACAGGGATTTTCTAGAAACCTTTCCGGCAGCGCGTTTCTCCGTGATATCTCTTGCTTTTTTCAGGATTTTTCTTACGCCGTCGCTGGTTACCTCCTGGATATCATCATGGAGCCTGATAAAATAAAGGGCACCACTTACCTTTCTTCCCTCCACGCAGCCAGTTGTGGACACCACGTGATTTACATAGTCGTATTGCTCAACCAGGGCTTCAAGGTAGTCTTCCTCGGGAAGTAACCCCCAGGCCAGGTCCCAGTCCATGTTACAACCAAATACCAGGG
>JALXAI010000548.1 GCA_026992215.1 Desulfobacterales bacterium
TCGGGGCTGTTCAGATACTTTGGAGGTATGCTGTCATCAAGAGTTCTTCCACCAAAGGCAATTACCTGCCCTCGCGAATCCCTGATGGGAAACATCAACCGGTGTCGAAAACGATCCCTGTACTCCCTTTTCCTGTATTCAACCACCAGGCCCGCCCTGACGGCCTTGCCAATGGGTATGTCTTTTGACTTAAGGTACTTAATCAATGAATCCCACTTGTTCGGAGCATATCCCAATTTTTGCTCAAGGACAACCGCCTCAGGCAAAGCCCGTTCTTTCAGGTAAACCCTTGCGGGAAGCCCCTGGGACTCATTCACCAGGATATTGTAATAGAATTCGGCCGCCATCTTATTTATTTCGTATAGCTTATCCCGCTCATCTTCTTCCTTTGCCCTGCGTCCGGATTCATATTTTTTGAGCTCGATGCCGTATCTGTCGGCCAGTTCCTGAAGAGCCTCGTAGTACGTACAATTTCTGTACAACTTGATGAAGGTAACAACATCTCCGCCGGCTTTGCATCCGAAACAATAGAAAAAGCCCTTGGCCTCGTTAACCGTAAAAGACGGATCCTTGTCGGCATGAAAAGGACATAATCCCACGTAATTCCGGCCCGCTTTTTTAAGCCTGACAAAAGTGGATATCACATCCACTATGTTGGCTGCCCGTCTTACTTCTTCGGCCTGTTGTTTTAAACCCGCCATGCCTCCCCGATGTTTTTACGTCATCACCCTTTCAGTTCAACGATAGTTACCCCGCGCCCTCCCATCCTCAGCTCCGGAAAGTAATAGTTGGACACCTGAGGATTGGTATCTAGATACGAATGGATCCCGGCTCTCAATCTACCCGTACCATGGCCATGAATAATGCTGATTTCTTCGATTCCCGCAAGGATAGCCGCATCGATTGCCTTATCGAGTTCCTCGATGGCTTCTTCCACTGTTTTACCCACCAGGTTAAGTTCCTTGGAAACCCGGGAAGGCAGTGGAAACCGAAACGCCTGTTTTTTGTCATCTTGCATTTTTCCGGGAGATTTTCCGCCCAGGCATGGTATCAAATCATCGGGAGAGACCCGGACCTGTAGGTTCCCTATTTGTACTTCGGCAAAGTTTCGTTCGGGGGATAGTCGAAGCAGTTTTCCGACTTTGTTGAAGGAAAGGATTTTCACCGGTCTTCCCACCTTTACTTTACCCCGCAACCTGGTTTCTTCCGCCGAAACCGGTTTCCGGGGTTTCAGTTTCTCAGTGGCCAGCTTTTTGATCACTGCGATTTCGTGCTTGATCCTGGGAGCCTCCCGCAAGCCTTCCTTCCTGAACCTTCTCAACAATTTCCGGAACTCGGACTCCGTGTTCTCAATAACTTTCCGCGCATCGTTGAAAGCTTCGCGAAGGATCTCATGCCTGTCGCTTTCTAGTTTCTCCCTCTCTTCCTCGAGTTTCTCCCTCAGCTCCCTAACCCGATTTCTCTCTTCCTCGAGCTCGTTTCTGAGTGCTTCGGTTTCGCGCTGAACCCTTTCAAGTTCGCTCAGCAGCCTGTTGTTGCCCCCTTCGCTTTTCTCCAGCAGGATTTTCGCTCTTTCCAGAACTGCGCCGGGGAACCCGTGACGTCTGGCTATATCAAACGCGTTACTGGTTCCGGACAGCCCAAAGTGCAACTTGTAAGTTGGCTTCCCGGACAACTCGTCAAAGCTCACCGAAACGTTTTCGACACCCTCGGATATCGAGCCGTAGGCCTTGAGCACGTGAAAGTGAGTGGTGACAAGCGTCCACGCACCCTTGTCTTTCAAGTACTCAATAGTTGCGAGGGCCAGTGAAGCTCCTTCCGCCGGATCGGTGCCTGTTCCCAGCTCGTCCAGCAGTACCAGCGACTCGTCGGAAATCGATTGCAGGATCACCTTAAGATTTTCCACTCTCGCAGAAAAGGTACTGAGATTGGTTTTTATATCCTGTTCATCACCAATATCCACGTAAATTCCTTGAAATATTTTGAACTTGCTTCCTTCGTCCACGGGTACCGGTATCCCGCTCTGATTCATTAGTGAAAGAAGGCCGGTTGTTTTTAGAGTTACCGTCTTTCCCCCCGCGTTGGGGCCGCTTATGATCAGAGTGCGGCACTCGGGGGTCAGGGCAAGAGAAATCGGGACAGGGTCAGTGGAAGGAACCGGGGATGATCGCGGCGAAACCAGTTTTTCTTTCAGCGATTCGGGCAGAATATGCGGTGTTTTTGCGGATAAATGCTGAAGAAGCAAAAGCGGGTGGTACGCATTTTTCAGTTTTAACTCTTTTTCGGAAATTTCGGCTGTTCTACCACCTATAATTTCCCCGAAGCGCGCCTTGGCCCTTACCGCGTCCAGCACGCCAAGCATTTCCAGGTTTCTGCTTATTTCCCAGGAGTGTTCTCTTACCCTGTCACTTAAGCGGGCAAGCACCTTTCTTTCTTCGTTTTTTTGTGCCTGGTGCAGTTCGTTCCACGTGTTGTTCAATGATACCAGTTCCAGGGGTTCAAGGTATACCGTTGCTCCGCTTTGGGACACGTCGTGTATGATTCCCTTCACCAACCCCTTCGACTCCGACCTCACTGCCACAACGAACCTGTTGTTCCTGACGGAGATTACTCGATCGTGAAAGACACGATCCATTCCCTTCCTGCTGAACAGTGAGGCAAAATGAGCGCTTATCTCGTCCCGCAGGGCATTGAGTTTCTTTCTGATATTACGGAGTTTCGGGCTCGCTGAATCCTTTATCGTCCCCCAATCGCTAATTGAATTTTTCAACAACTCGTGCAGTTCATCGAGAGATACCAATTCGGATAGAAGCGCCTTGATGTTCGGGTAAAACCTGACACACTTGCTTTCCCAGGAACGCAGGCGTTGCACCGACGAGAGCGTTTTTTTGATTTCGAGCAACTCGCTTACACCCAGCACTGCACCCCGCGCCTTCAACATCTCAAGATATGGCCTGAGATCGAAGATATCAAAAATGGGAAGGGAACCTTCGGTTTTTTCCAGATCCCTGACTTCCTTCACCTGCATCTGGTGCAGCTTTACAAGCTCTTCTTCTCCGGCCGGCACGGTCTTCAGGCATTCTTCACGCCCAAGGGGGGATGACGCAAGTTCAGCCACCAGTTCCAGTATCGTGGTGTATTCGAGGCACCGAAACGAGTGGAGATTCATGATCCGGAAGTTAAATATGTACGTACCAT
>JALXAI010000549.1 GCA_026992215.1 Desulfobacterales bacterium
CCGGGGACAACGTGGCGATGGAGGTACAGTTGATAACGCCGATAGCCCTTGAGGAAGGGTTGCGATTTGCGATTCGTGAAGGTGGAAGAACTGTCGGTGCCGGTGTGGTCAGCGAAATAGTCGAATAATAACGCTTTTGGAAAGATAACGAGGGCAAGAGGGTCATGGTAACCAACGAAAGGATACGCATTAAATTAAAGGCTTATGACCATAAGCTACTGGACCAGTCGGCAGCGGAGATTATTGAAACCGCAAGGAAAACTGGTGCCAGGGTGGCAGGTCCAATCCCTTTGCCTACGAAGATTCACAAATATTGTGTGCTTCGTTCTCCGCATGTGAACAAGAAATCGAGAGAACAGTTTGAGATAAGGGTTCACAAGCGCCTGCTTGACATACTTGAGCCCACCCAACAGACCGTAGATGCCCTGATGAAGCTCGATCTCTCGGCTGGTGTTCACGTGGAGATAAAACTCTAGTTAAGGATGCGACAATAACCACGGAGTCACTGTAGAAGGCTTGGAGTTATGATAAAGACAATCATCGGAAAGAAATTAGGTATGACGCAGGTGTTCGGGGAAGAAGGCGAAGCCATCCCCGTGACGGTGCTCGAGGCCGGCCCGTGCTTCATTACTCAGGTCAAAACCGAGTCAAATGACGGTTACAATGCCCTGCAACTGGGTTTCGGTGTGCAGAAACCCCAGAGGGTTAATAAGCCGCTTAAGGGACACTTTGCAAAAAGCGGTAAGGGGCCGTTTCGCATACTGAGGGAAGTCAGGGTTGAAAGCACTGATGGTTTCGACCTTGGGCAGGAAATAAAGGTTGACATATTCGAGGTTGGTGAAAGGGTTGACGTAATCGGCACCAGTAAAGGACGCGGCTTTGCCGGAACTATCAAAAGATGGGGGTTTCACAGGGGCCCGGTGTCTCACGGAAGTAAGAATACCCGCCCACCTGGATCAATAGGATGTTCCGCGTGGCCCTCCAGGGTGATCAAGGGCAAAAAACTGCCGGGTCACATGGGAAACAGAAGGGTTACGGTTAAGAACCTGCAAGTCGTTGACGTGAGACCCGAACAGAACCTGTTGCTGGTAAAGGGAGCGGTTGCCGGAGCACCGAATTCATACGTTATCATCAGGAAGACCAATAAAGGATAGGGCTGGCTTCGCAGGTCTCTTTGACAGATCTGGGAGGGCTAGTGAATTATAAGAATTGAGGTTGATGATGCCGGTTATTGACGTATTTAACATAAAGCGCGAGAGAGTCGGGGAGCTGGAACTCAGTGATTACGTATTTAATGCTCCCAACAAGTCGTACATACTTCACGAAGTGATAAGGATACAGCTTGCAAATAGGCGTGCCGGGACTGCTTCAACCAAGGGAAGAAGCGAAGTTTCCGGTGGAGGCAGGAAGCCGTGGCGACAGAAAGGAACCGGTAGAGCAAGAGCCGGTACGATTAGATCTCCTCTCTGGAAAGGCGGTGGTGTTGTATTCGGACCTAAGCCAAGAAAATATGCTCTGAAGGTACCGAAAAAGGTACGCAGGCTTGCCTTGAGAATTGCCCTGAGTAACAAGGTAAGAGATCAACAGATGACGGTGCTTGACAGCTTTGCCCTCGAGAGGATCAAGACAAAAGATTTTCTCAAGATAATCGGGGACCTCCAGCTTGAGGGAAGAGTGCTCGTCGTGGTTGACGGTAGGGACGAAAAAGTTGAAAAGTCGGCGAGAAATATCCCGTGGGTTAAGGTGTTACCCACAGAAGGTATAAACGTGTTTGACTTGCTTAAATATGAAAACCTGCTTCTTTCCCGGGATGGCGTTGGGAAAATTGAGGAGGCTTTGGGAAAATGACAAAGGAACAAGCGTATAAAATCCTTCGTCGTCCGCTGATAACAGAGAAAAGCACTGAATTGAAGGAACTGTACAACAAGATAACCTTTGAAGTAGACAGGCGTGCCAACAAGATTCAAATCAGGAAGGCGGTGGAACTGATTTTCAATGTTTCCGTGGAAGACGTGCGTACCATGAATTTCAAGGGGAAAAAGGTCCGCATGGGAAGATACACGGGGGAATTGTCTGACTGGAAAAAGGCTGTTGTGACATTGAAACCTGGACAGAAGGTGGAGTTCTTTGAAGGCGTGTAGCTGTCCAGATAACCGGTTAAGTAAATACGCGAGGAAATCATGGGTATCAGAAAAGTAAAGCCAACTTCACCGGGCAGAAGGTTCCAGACATATTTAACCTTCGACGAAATCACGAAAACAAGGCCCGAGAAAAGCCTGGTGGTGCCACTGAAAAAAACCGGGGGAAGGAACTGTTACGGCCGGATAACGTGCAGACACAGAGGTGGTGGCCACAAGAGGCTATACAGGATAATTGATTTTAAAAGGGACAAGCTTGATATTCCTGCCAGGGTGGCAAGTATCGAATACGATCCTAATAGGTCGGCAAGAATTGCTCTCCTTCATTATGCCGACGGCGAAAAACGTTACATACTTGCTCCGGTAGGTCTCAATGTGGGCGACACGGTTATTTCAAGCGAACATGCCGATATCAAGCCCGGAAATACGATGCCGCTGAAAAACATTCCTCTTGGTACTATTGTTCATAACGTTGAACTCAAAATAGGGGGAGGCGGTCAGCTTGGAAGGAGCGCCGGTGCATCGATACAGCTCATGGCAAAGGAAGGTAAGTACGCCCAGTTGAGGCTTCCGTCCGGGGAAGTAAGGATGGTTTTGCTGGAGTGCAGGGCTACAATCGGGCAGGTAGGAAATCTTGATCACGAGAATGTGTCGCTCGGAAAGGCCGGCAGATCCAGGTGGCTCGGAATAAGGCCTACGGTCAGGGGAGTGGCTATGAATCCCGTGGATCACCCGCATGGCGGCGGAGAAGGAAAGACTTCAGGGGGAAGACATCCATGCAGCCCCTGGGGAATGCCGACGAAGGGTTATAGAACACGGGGGAAGAAACCGAGTGACAAGTACATAGTTCGCAGAAGATACGGGAAATAGCACGAAATGATTATCTGAAAGTCTTGAGATTCTTTCGGTGAGGAGAAGGAAAAGTGCCCAGGTCACTTAAAAAAGGTCCATTTGTTGATGAACATTTGATGAAAAAAGTGTTGAAGGCCAAAGAAACGGATGACAGGCGGGTTATAAAGACATGGTCACGCCGTTCCACGATTGTGCCTGAGTTCGTGGGGCTAACCATTGCCGTCCATAACGGGAAAAAGTTTATTCCGGTTTTCGTTACCGAGAACATGGTAGGACACAAACTAGGTGAATTTGCCCCAACGAGAACCTTTTATGGTCATGCTGGAGATCGTAAATCGCGAGTGAGAGGAAAGAAGGGGTAGATGATGGAAGTCAGAGCGGTATCAAAATATATAAGGATTTCACCGCAAAAAGCTCGCCTTGTTGCTGACCTTATCCGGGGGAAAGACGTGGACGAGGCGCTGTCCATATTAAAGTTTACTCCCAAAAAAGCGGCAAGGCTCATAGATAAGACCTTGAGATCAGCCATTGCCAACGCCGAGCAATTAAAGGTTATAGACGTGGATAGCCTGTACGTGAAAAAGATTTACGTGGATGAGGGTCCCACGATGAAAAGATGGATGGCCAGGGCAATGGGGCGGGCATCGAGAATTTTAAAACGTACAAGCCACATAACGGTGGTTCTTGATGAAAAATAGGTTCGACTGGCAAACGACAATTTAGCAGGAAAGTTTCTGGAGGTGGCATTTGGGTCAGAAAGTAAATCCGATAGGTTTTAGGTTAGGGGTTATTAGAACCTGGGATTCGAAATGGTTTGCGAACCGTGGCTACGACAAGCTTGTGTACGAGGATAAACAGATCAGAAAGTTTATCAAGGAGCGCCTGTTTCATGCCGGGATATCCAAAATAGAGATTGAGAGGGCCGCGAATATGGCAAAGATAAGGATACATACGGCGCGTCCCGGTATCGTGATCGGAAAGAAAGGCGCGGAGATAGAACGACTTAAAAACGATCTTGAAGCATTGGTGGGCCGGGAGATTCTCATTGATATTCAAGAGGTAAGAAAACCTGAAACCGATGCTACCCTGGTGGCTGAGAATATAGCCCTGCAGCTTGTAAGAAGGGTCGCCTTCAGGCGAGCCATGAAAAAGGCGGTAACCACCGCACTCAAATTCGGAGCTCAGGGTATAAAGGTATCCTGCGCAGGTAGGCTTGGTGGTGCCGAAATGGCGAGAAGAGAGTGGTACCGCGAGGGTAGGGTCCCGTTGCATACCCTGCGGGCGGACATAGACTACGGGACAGCTCTTGCCAAGACGACCTACGGAGTCATAGGGGTAAAAGTGTGGATTTTTAAAGGTGAAGTGTTGCCGTAAATACCGGTTTGTTCAGGAGTTACCCTTAGTTTTTAATCAGGGAGATTAAAAAGATGCTTGCACCGAAAAGGATAAAATATAGGAAAAGGCAAAAGGGGCGAATTAGGGGAAAAGCGTACCGCGGATGCACGGTGGCCTTCGGATCATATGGCTTGCAGGCCATGGATAGAGGAAGACTTACCGCTCATCAGATTGAAGCTGCCCGTATCGCCATGACAAGGCACATCAAGAGAGGCGGAAAGATATGGATTCGCATATTCCCCGATAAACCCATAACCAAGAAGCCCGCCGAGACCAGGATGGGTAAAGGAAAAGGTTCTCCTGAAGGCTGGGTTGCCGTGGTTAAACCTGGCAGGATCCTCTACGAGATGGAGGGGGTGAGAGAGGACGTGGCGCGCGAAGCGTTCCGTCTCGCTGCCCATAAGCTGCCTATTGCCACGAAGTTCGTTACCAGGAGGGAGACCAGAGTATGAGGGCTAGTGAATTGAGAGATATGAGCATTGAAGAACTCGAAGCTAAGCTCAGGGAGTTCAGTGAAGCACTGTTCAATTTGAAGTTCCAGCATGCAACAGGTCAACTGGATAATACCGCCCAGCTGAAAAAAACCAGGCGAGACATCGCCAGGGTGAAAACAATTATTAATGAAAAGAAACGAACGGCAGAAGCAAGCTAAAAAAAGAGGCAGTTTATGAACGCAGTCAGTGAAACAAAAAACAGGAAGACGTTGATTGGTGTTGTGGTCAGCGACAAGATGGATAAGACTGCCGTAGTGCAGATTCAAAGCTTGGTGAAACACCCGGTGTACAAGAAATACGTGCGCAGATATACAAAGGTTAAGGCGCACGATGAAAGAAACGATTGCCACGTGGGCGACCGGGTGAAAGTAAGAGAATGCCGCCCGCTGAGCAAAACAAAACGATGGATTGTGGTTGAAATACTTGAACGGGCAAAAGTGTAGCAGTTGTAGTCCTCGTGATTTTCGTTGATTTGAGAAGATTCGACACAGAGAGGGTAGAGCGAGATGATACAACAGGAAACAAAGCTTCTGGCTGCTGACAATTCCGGGGCTAAAAAGCTGTATTGCATTAAGGTATTGGGCAGTACGGGGAAAAGATACGCCACCATCGGAGATATTATCGTGGTTTCCGTGAAGGAAGCCATCCCCAATTCCAAGGTGAAAAAAGGCGACGTGATGAAGGCCGTTGTCGTTCGTACAAAGAAAGAGGTACGGCGTCCAGACGGTTCCTACATAAAGTTCGACGACAACTCAGCGGTACTGATCAATGCTGCAAAGGAACCGATTGGAACACGTATCTTCGGGCCAGTGGCAAGAGAGCTGAGGGCCAAGAACTTCATGAAAATCATATCTTTGGCACCAGAGGTGTTGTGATGGGAAAACGAGCGAAGATTGTTCAGCCTCACGAAAAAAAGTATCACCTGAAAAAGGGCGATACGGTGATTGTTATCGCAGGCAAAGAGAAGGGTAAGTCCGGAAAGGTTCTCCGGGTTATACGAAAAAAAGATAGAGCCGTGGTAGAAAAAGTAAACATGGTTAAAAGGCATCTGCGCCCCAGCCCCCAAACCGGCCAGGGTGGTATCCTTGAAAAGGAAGCATCCATTCATATATCTAACCTGATGGTTATATGTACGAAATGTACCGACCCCACCAGGGTTGGTAGGAAGGTTCTTGAAGACGGAAAAAAGGTTCGCTATTGCAAGAAGTGCGGCGAGATTCTCGACGAGTAAAACATAACAGGCCAAAAGCCGTGACGATGACTCGGGAGTGTTTATAACATGGGCAAACTAAGAGACAAATATATCAACGAAATTGCTCCTCAATTGCAGAAGCAGTACAATTACAAAAATCCGATGCAGATACCGAAACTGGAGAAAATAGTCCTTAACATGGGGCTCGGAGAAGCCATCCATAATATCAAGGTTCTTGATAGGGCGGTGGAGGAATTGAGTTTGATTGCCGGCCAGAAACCGGTGATCACGAGAGCGAGAAAATCTATCGCTTCTTTTAAGCTGCGAGAAGGAATGCCCATCGGATGCATGGTTACCTTGAGGGCGAACAGGATGTATGATTTTTTTGAGAAACTGGTCAATATCGCTCTGCCTCGTGTAAGAGACTTCAGGGGCGTAACGGATAGGTCCTTCGACGGACGTGGTAACTATACTCTTGGTATTAAGGAACAAATTATCTTCCCGGAGATAGATTACGATAAAATTGACAAGATAAAGGGTTTGAATATCACTATTGTTACCACGGCAAAAACCGACGAGGAGGGGAAAAGCCTTCTTCGTTTGTTGGGAATGCCTTTTAGAAACTAAGAAACAACGCAGTAAGAAAAGGAGGGACAGTTGGCCAGAAAGGCATTGATAGCAAAAGCAAAAAGACCCCCCAAGTTCAAGGTAAGGGCGTATAATCGCTGTCCGCTCTGCGGACGCCCCAGAGCTTACCTGAGAAAGTTTGGATTGTGCCGGATCTGCTTTCGGACGATGGCTCTCAATGGGGAATTACCCGGTGTCATTAAGTCAAGTTGGTAATTGAAAAGAAATCATGGGGGTAAAGGAGCTGGATATTCATGGTTGTAAGCGATCCTATTGCTGATTTTTTGGTACGAATTAAAAATGCTCAAAAAGCAGGCTTTGAATATGTTGACATACCGGCTTCAAAAACGAAGCTGAGTATTGCCAGGGTGTTGAAAGAAGAAGGCTACATAACCGGTTACAAGTTTATTAAAGACAAAAAGCAGGGAGTGCTTAGGGTTTTCCTGAAATATGACGAGAACAAAACACCGGTAATAACCGGTATGAAAAGGATCAGCAAGCCCAGCCGGCGGGTGTACGTGAAATGCGATAAAATACCTTATGTTTTAAATGGTTTTGGTATCGCCATTTTGTCTACTTCCAAGGGAATAATGCATGATCGGGAAGCAAGGAAGAGACGTCTTGGCGGCGAGTTGATTTGCAGCGTCTGGTAAGGTATTTCGTTTATTTGAAGAAACCGGAAATTACAGGTTGTGTGTTAGCAAGGAGCGCACATATGTCACGAATTGGAAAATTACCCATTCCCATACCGAAGGGTGTGGAAGTTAAGCTGAGCGATGATGAGATCACGGTTAAGGGAGCGAAAGGCAGTCTCTCGCAGCCCATCCATCCGGCTGTGATTGTCAAAGTTGATGATGGTGTGATTGTCGTCAAAAATAGATACGAAAATAAATTTTCCCGTTCCCTGTGGGGACTTACCAGGGCGATCATCAGTAACATGGTCGAAGGGGTCACGAAGGGATTCACCAGAGTGCTTGAGATTAACGGGGTTGGTTATCGAGCCGACGTTCGCAACAGGATCCTGAACCTGGTTCTCGGATTTTCTCACCCCGTGGAATTCAAGTTGCCTGACGGGATAGATGCCTCTGTGGACAAGCAGAACAGGATAACCATCAGTGGTATAGATAAGTCTCTGGTTGGACAGACTGCCGCTCGAATCAAGGCACTGAGACCGTGTGACCCGTATAAGGCTAAGGGTATCAAGTACGCCGATGAACAGATCAGAAGGAAGGTTGGGAAAAGCGGGGTAAAGTAAATTAGAACTTCCGGATAGTGGGAGAAAGAATTCAAATGGGTGGAATAGCGAACAAGAGATTGGTAGCGCGGTTACGAAGGAAAAAAAGGATAAGGAAAAAGATTTACGGTACTCCTGAAAGACCGAGACTGGCGGTTTTCAGGAGCTCGAAACATATATATGCTCAGGTTATCGATGATACCCGGGGAATTACCCTGGCTTCTGCATCGACGCTGGATAGGGATTTTTCCATGGGACCTGATGAAAAGGGGAAGATTGCAGCTGCTGAAAAAGTGGGTGAGCTTGTGGCTGCCCATGCCAGGAAGAAAGGAATAGAGAAAGTTGTGTTCGACAGGGGCGGCTATATCTACCATGGAAGGGTTAAGGCCCTGGCTGACGGTGCCAGGAAAGGTGGATTACAATTTTAACGAAAGAAAACCAAGGGAGGCGGTTTCTTGCAGTCGGTAGATTCAAACACATTACAGTACATAGACAAGGTTGTTCACATAAACCGTGTTGCCAAGGTGGTGAAAGGTGGCCGCAGGTTTTCATTCAGTGCGATTGTCGTGGTCGGAGACGGCCAGGGGCGCGTGGGATACGGTCACGGTAAGGCCCACGAAGTTCCCGAAGCCATAAGGAAAGGATATGAGACCGCGGTAAAAAGCATGATTGAAGTGCCGATTATAAACGGAACCATTCCCTACGAGGTGATCGGCAAACTTGGTGCCACCAACGTGCTTCTTAAACCTGCGTCGGAAGGTACCGGAGTTATTGCCGGTGGATCGGTCCGCGCTGTAATGGAAGCAGTAGGCATTCAAAACATCCTGACGAAAATCATTGGGTCAAGGAATCCGCATAACGCGGTGAAGGCAACATTCGACGGGCTTATGCAATTGAGAAGCCCCGAGGAGATTGCGAAAAGACGCGGGAAGACTCTAAGAGAGATAAGAGCCTAGTGCACCTGGCAGAAGGAGAACTCTGTAACATGGCGAAGAAGATTAGGGTAAAGCTGGTCAGAAGCGGTATTGGAAAACCTGAAAAGCACAGGAAGATTCTGAAAAGTCTCGGCCTGACAAAGCTTAATAAGGTCGTGGAACTCTACGATACTCCCCAGATTATGGGTGCAATAAAAAAAGTGTCACACCTTGTGGAAGTTAAGGAAGCGGAATAGTAGAGCATAGAGGAGAGAAAATGCGGCTTAACGAGTTGAAACCGGCTGAAGGAGCGAGGCGCAACAGGAAAAGGGTAGGACGAGGCCCCGGCTCCGGACATGGCAAAACTGCCTGCAAGGGGCACAAGGGGCAGAAATCACGCTCGGGCGGTGGCGTGCCTCCCTGGTTCGAAGGCGGACAGATGCCGCTTCAGCGCAGGGTCCCCAAGAGGGGCTTTAACAATATGCGGTTCAGAAAGAGATACTCGGTGGTGAACGTCTCCGCCCTCGACAGATTTGATGAAAACTCTGAAGTAACACCGGAGACCTTGAAAGAAAAAGGACTCATTAAGAAGGTTCTCGATGGAGTGAAGATACTTGGAGACGGCGAGATAAGCAAGCCCCTTAAAGTGAAGGTTCATAAGATCAGTGAAAGTGCCAGAAAGAAGATTGAAGCCGCACAGGGGCAAGTAGAACTTATCGAGGCAAGCTAGTCCCGGATACAGTTGGATTTTAAAGATCTTTGAAGTAGCGGAAGGTTGTTTCTGTGATAACTGGTTTTCAAAATATAGGAAAGATCCCGGAACTGAAGAGGCGTATATTGTTTACGTTTCTATTACTGGCGGTCTATCGCGTGGGAGTTCATGTTCCGACCCCGGGAATAGATGCGGCCGCGCTCGCAGCTCTTTTTGCTCAGGCCAAGGGAACATTGCTCGGTTTTTTTGACATGTTTTCCGGTGGTGCGATGAGGCGATTGTCAGTGTTTGCCCTTGGTATTATGCCTTATATCAGCGCATCTATTATCCTTGAACTTCTCACCGTGGTGATACCGTACCTAGACGCGCTCAAAAAAGAAGGTGATGCGGGAAGGAAAAAGATTGTCAAGTATACCAGGTACGGTACCGTGCTCCTCAGTGCGATTCAGGGGTTTGGAATTGCCTTTGGTCTGGAAGGTATGAGTGGCCCTGGTGGTACCATGATCGTGATCAACCCCGGCTGGGGATTCAGGTTGCTTTGCGTCATTACGCTGACCGCTGGTACTGCCTTTATTATGTGGCTTGGTGAGCAAATCACGGAGTACGGGATAGGCAACGGTATTTCTCTTATAATTTTCGCGGGTATTGTGGCGGGAATGCCCGGCGCCATCATAAACACGCTCAGATTGATGTCCGCCGGTGAAATGTCGCTGTTCAAAATCCTTGTGCTGCTGGTACTCATGGTAGCCGTGGTGGCTGTGATTATATTTTTTGAAAGGGCGCAAAGGCGAATCCCGGTACAATACGCAAAACGAGTGGTAGGGCGCAAGATGTACGGAGGTACGAGCACCCATTTGCCTCTGAAGTTGAATACCTCCGGTGTTATTCCGCCGATTTTTGCATCCTCGATAATCATGTTCCCGGCGACCATCGCCAACTTTATAAATAT
>JALXAI010000550.1 GCA_026992215.1 Desulfobacterales bacterium
TCTATTTCTATGCTCATGCCTCTCTACACGCGTATCAACCGGAAATATTATGTCATCAAGATAGCTTGATTTTACGTAGTAAAGGAAAAGAGTCAAGTTTAAAACTCGTACAAGCCAATATTCATGCTAGGAACAGTGTAAAATTCCACCTCGCGGCATTTAATGGTTGAACAACCACGGCACATTCTTTCCCTTCAAAGCACGTATTAACAAGCACTGGTAACAC
Source organism: Desulfobacterales bacterium (assembly GCA_026992215.1). Lineage (GTDB taxonomy): Bacteria > Desulfobacterota > Syntrophobacteria > B119-G9 > B119-G9 > B119-G9. The sequence goes on from JALXAI010000550.1 coordinate 227, forward strand.
CATGAAAACACCGCCGGCGCACTGGCCCCTGCAGTGGAGAGTTTCTGTAACCGGCGCCCGGGATTCAGCTCAGTAAAGTCATGGCTCGGAATGGAAAAAAGCCGCCGTTCGAGAAAAAACAAGCTCCTGGGAACCGTTTTTCACCCATGTTGCAACCAGGGATATCTGTTTTTGATTTTTGAGATGGCAGGTCATCTCGAACAGGTTAAGCCGGATACATGGCACGGAAACATTGACTTTCACCCTACTTTCACCTATAATGACTACAGATCCCTTTTAACGGAGGAAATAACCTATGTATCTGACTGAAAAGCAAAAACGAGTTTACCGGTTTCTGGAAAATTACCTCAGGGAAAACAAGCAACCGCCTTCTTACGACGAGATTCGCAGGGCCCTGGGATTCAAATCGTTGAACTCGGTATACAAACACCTTAAGCAACTTGAAAGTAAAGGATACATCAAGAGCGAGTGGGGAAATAAGAAGAGAACCCTGGAGCTCCTGCCGCTGAGGGCAAACGCGGCAAAGATTCCTTTCCTGGGTTATGTTGCCGCCGGTACTCCTATTGAGCCGATTGAGGTCCCGGAATCGATAGACGTCCCGGAAAGCCTTCTATGCGGGGAAAACAACTTTGCTTTGAGAGTAACCGGGGATTCCATGGTAGATGAAGGCATCAGGGACGGTGACATACTTGTCATAAACAAGCAACCTGTAGCCGAAAATGGACAAACCGTGGTAGCCCTTGTGAGAGGTGAAGCCACGGTCAAGAAATTCTATGCCAGGAACGGTCATATTGAGCTAATACCGGCTAACGAGAAAGTTTTGCCACTGGTTTGCAAACCTGACGAAGTGGAAATAGTGGGAATAGTTATCGGGCTCATCAGGTCGTACCGGAGAAGAAAATTATAAACCAGGTATCAGTAAGATGACGGGAAAAACTATCCTTTCTTTAATGGTAGATAACCTGTGTCTTGAGCTTGAAGCCCTGCGGGAGCCTCGATTAAAAAACAGGCCTTTTGTTCTTGCCACACCGGGCAACAGATCGATCGTGCAGGCTGTTTCATCCGTCGCATCAGGCTGTGGAGTTAGCCCGGGGATGCCCCTTGGCATTGCAAAGAAACGCTGCAGATCCCTTGTGGCAGTACCACCGGACACTTCCTTTTACCACCGCTTTCAAAAGAAAATATACCACGAACTCAAAACCTTTTCTCCTTTCGTTGAAATACATGGCTGGGGGAAATACTACCTGGACCTGACTGGTACTAAGAGATTGTGGGGAGATCCTGTAGATGCCGCATACAGAGCACAGCAGGTGATCAAAAAACTGATAAACCTCGACGCCAGGGCGGGAATCGGGACAAACAAACTGGTAAGCCAGGTGGCGGCTTCCCTCGTTCCTCCCCTTGATATATGCGAAGTTTTTCCCGGCAGTGAAGGCAGATTTATGGCACCTCTAAACCCGCAAGCGTTACCGGGAATAGGGCCGGTGACTCAGAAAAGGCTCCAGGAACTTAATATAACTTCCCTGGGAAAGCTGGCAGCCATACCTCCCGAAATACTGAAAGCAACACTGGGACATCCGGCACAATACCTGCGCAATCTGGCCCGGGGTAGAGGCGAGACTCGAGTAAACAACCCAAACTCGGTTCCAGGGATACACATGAACTGGCCTTTACCCGAAGAAACTAACAACCGCGAAGTACTGCTCAGCCACCTAATAGTACTAGGTGAAAAACTGGGATACCGGCTCAGAAAAGAAAACAGGATACCGTACAACATCAGCCTGGAAATTGTTTACTCGGACGGAGCAAGAAGCCACGGGCAAAAAACCGTAACCGACGCCATACTTTACCTTGATCACTTTATTTTCAGTACTCTCAAAGAGATACTGGCCAGAATATGCAAAAGAAGGGTAAGGGTAAAAGAAATCATCGTAAAGGCAAGAAAATTTTCCATTCCCTACCGCCAGCTCAGTTTGTTTGCCTGGGATGAAATGCTTTACGAAAGAGAAGAAAAATTAACCAGGGCCCTGGACTCCATCAGAACCCGGTTTGGTTTTGATAGTATTCGAAGGGGAAATACACTGGACATACGTCCCGGTATGCTCAACTAGACAATCCACTAAAGTAACAAAATCACGCCAGATAAAACCTGGACGGGTTTAATCCACTTACACGTGTCACACGTGAACCACCCGGAATGTAGTTGCACAGTTAACTGCTATCGCCTCAAGGCGATAGCTTGACAGGCAAATCGTTTCCTCGCACGAGTTTGATTCCTGGGGCCCGGATACCACCGGCTTTAAACGGCGGCAGTTCAAACATATTCAAAGGGCTGAAGACCCTTGCCTTTAGACGGCGGTAGTCCACTTTTGCCCTGATGGGCGCACTAAAGTCTTCGCCTAAAGGCAATGGTTTTTCTCCCATTTCTCGAATAAGACAATAATATACTTTTTACCCACAGGGCATCTTCCCACTAACGGAAAAACTACCCCCCTGCTACAGGATCAGGAAAGAAACCAGGATGAGATCTACGCTAACGAACACGGGCGTAGTCCGGCAAGATAGTGCCAAAGCTCCCGGCTTAAGTAGTTTTATATGAACCCGGAGTACACGCCAATCTACCCCGGGTTCATTTCGGGAATGCTTAAACGGAATAATGACCGCCGGAGGCAACAGCAACCCCGGTTGTCGTTGTCTCAAAGTAGCGCGCTCCTCGCAAAGGAAAGGCCACATTATCTCCTTTGCCCCTGCTGCACCCCCTGGTGATAGGCTTTATTTACTGATTCCTTGTGCTTACCGTACAGAAATCCGCCTGTAGCACCTACCATACCACCTATGGCAGCACCCCAGGCTGCATCACCGGCCATGGCTCCAATCAGCGCTCCTCCGGCAGCTCCCATGGCTCCGCCACTGACTGTTCGCTGCTGTGTTTGACTCATGCCAGCACA
>JALXAI010000551.1 GCA_026992215.1 Desulfobacterales bacterium
CCCACGTGCTCAGCCACGTTGGTAAGAAACGCAATTACGTCGTGCTTTGTCTCCCTTTCTATCTCCTCAATCCTGCGCACGTCAAAAGCCGCCTTTTCCCTTATCTCCCTGGCCGCCTCCGCAGGTATAAGGCCCAGTTCCGCCATGCTTTCACAAACGGCTATCTCCACTTCAAGCCACTTTCCGTACTTGTTTTCAAGCTCCCATATTTTACCCATCTGCGGGCGCGTGTAACGTTCTATCATTTGATGCTCCCCTGGTTTGCACTATTTACAAAAACAACATCCCGTATCCGACACTTTATTCCTTCCTCAATTTCTCCAGGGCTTCTTCCGGCCCCAGAACGATCAACAGGTCGCTATCCTTAATGGTAAAATTGGCTGTGGGTATCATTACCAGCTCGTCAGGTATGATTTGCTTAATAGCAACCACCTGGGTATTGTACCTGTTAATCAGGTCGATCTCTTTCAGCGTTTTACCGATAAAGCTTTTGGGTGGAGCCACTTCCGCGAGGCTGTAACCTTCGATAAAAGGCAGGTAATCAATCATGTTTGGATTATGTATCCGGTTTGCCATGTTAATCGCCATGTCCTTCTCGGGGAAAAACACTTCGTCTGCGCCTATTTTGGAAAGAATTTTCCCGTGTTCGGCCGTGGTTGCCTTGGCTCTCAGGTTGGCAATTTTCATCTCTTTCAGGTGCAGGGTTACCAGGATACTTGCCTCCATTGGAGTCCCTATACACACCACGCAACAATCAACCTGGGCCAGCCCTATGGACTCCAGCGTCTCCTTGTCCGTGGCATCCGCCAGAATGGCCTGCGTGACAAGATCCTTCACCCTTTGTATTTTCGACTTGTCTATGTCAATAGCAATGACTTCGTGACCTTTTTGAAAAAGTTCCGTGGCCAAGTAATACCCGAAGTTACCGAGACCAATTACTGCAACCTGTTTCATCATACACCTCAACCTATCATCACTTGCTCTTCCGCATACTTAAATCGTGCCCTCTTCTCCCTCGGACTGATTGCCATGGCTATCAGCAACGGACCCAACCTGCCCGTGTACATTACCAGGACAATGATCAACTTGCCAATAGATGTTAACCCGCCCGTTATACCCAGGCTCAGTCCAACGGTTCCGAACGCAGAAACCACCTCAAATAAAATCTCCACGAACATGCCCGGAGTATCAAGAAAGGGACTTATCCCGCCCTCGGTCAGCATGAGAAGCATCGTGGCAACGCTTATAACGGCAATGGCGGTAAGAGTAACGGACAACGCTCTCCACACGCTGAACCTGGAAAGAGTCCTCTTGAACATGTTAACTTCTTCCATGCTCTTGAGCCTCGATATCCCCAGCGCTATCAGAACCCCGAAAGTGCTCGTCTTTATACCGCCCCCGGTAGAACCCGGAGATGCTCCAACGAACATCAGGAAAATGGTGACAAGTATCGAAGCATTGGCGAGATCCCTTATATTAATGGTGTTAAAGCCTGCTGTTCTGGTTGTAACGGATTGGAAAAACGCGGCGAGAATTTTCTCGTACCATGGAAGATCGGTAAGCAAGATATTCCATTCAATGGCGGCAAATACAACCGTGCCAAATACAACCAGCGCTGCCGTTACGATGAGTACGAGCTTCGTGTGAAGCGACAGAACCCGGACCCGCTTTTCACGGCGTATGAACCTCCTCACACACCTCCTCACTTCCCACACCACCAGGAAACCGATCCCTCCAATTATCACAAGCCCCGCCATTACAATGTTGACCAGCACATCTCCTCTAAAACTCATCAGGTTGTCCGAAAAGGTGCTGAAGCCGGCATTACAAAAAGCGCTAACAGACTGAAAAATAGAGTGATAAAGAGCTGTTCCCGCGGGGTAAATCTTACTGAAACGGAGAAACAGCAGCGATGAACCCACCGCTTCCACGCTCAGGGTAAATACTACTATCAATTTCAACAAGCCGTATATATCCACATCACCACCAGAAGTGAACGTATCTTTCATCACCTTTATGTTGGTGAAAGAAACACGACCACGAAGGAAAACGAGGAAAAATGTTGAAAGGGTCATTATTCCCAGTCCGCCGAACTGAATTAGCGTAATTATTACTACCTGACCGAACCTCGTAAACTTGGTCGCAGTATCCACCACGATCAAGCCGGTGACGCATACGGCGGAGGTCGAGGTAAAAAGACAGTCTATCCACGAAATATGACCAACCGTGGCAAACGGCAATTTGAGAAGACAGGCCCCAGCGATGATGGCCAGTAAAAAGCTCAATACCGTCAACCTGAAGGGTGTTAAGAATTCATGAAACGACCTGAACAATTTTCATCTCCCCCTGTACTTATGCCCGGAGCCACACCCCGTATTAACGACTCTTCTCCACGCCTCTCCTCTCGCAAAGCTCCTCAACATCACACCTGCTGCACCACGGTGATACGGGCTGGCAAATTTTCTGCCCAAAGGGAACAAGAAGATCATTTATCTCTATCCAGAGTTGTTTAGGCAACAGCTTCTTAAGCTCGCTTTCCGTCTGCTCGGGATTTCTTGTTTCTATCCATCCCAGGCGATTTGCAATCCGGTGAACATGGGTATCCACGCAGATAGCCGGAATTCCGAAACCCTTGGCGAGCACAAGGTTCGCCGTTTTCCTGCCCACACCGGGAAGAGACATGAGCAGGTCAAATTCACACGGCACGTTTCCATCAAAGTTTTCCAGCAATATGCTGCAAATGGCACGCAGATTCTTCGCTTTGGTTCGGTAAAAACCAACGGGATATATCAAACGTTCAAGTTCGCGTCCAGGAATTTTTAGCAGTTCTTCAGGAGAACCGGCACGGGCAAATAGTTTCGAGCTGGCCTCGCTGGTAACGGCATCCTTTGTTCTCAGCGACAGAACGCATGATACCAGCACATGAAATGGAGTCTTGTACTCTTCGCTGATTTTTGTAACCGAGGCGTCCCCCCACTTGCTCCTTGAATTCAACAAAATACTTATGGTCTTGCTTATTTGGCCGTTTTCCGAATTTAGTCTCCCGGGGTTCATCTTCTATCCGCTCTTTTCCTCCCTTTGAAGCACCATGGCACACAACCTCAGTAGCTCATCCGGCGAGAAGGGTTTTTCCAGAAACACGGCATCCCACTCAAGAATATCTTTCTGAACCA
>JALXAI010000552.1 GCA_026992215.1 Desulfobacterales bacterium
ATCAGGCCTAAACTCTTCATCGTCGTTGAAACGGATGCGTGGCCTAACTTGCTGTTCTACCTGAACAAATATAATGTTCCGACCTTTCTGGTGAACGGCAGAATGTCGCCTAAATCTTTTCGCGGATACAGGCGTATTCGAGGGCTTAGCAAGCTCCTGTTCGAGGGCTTCGACATGTGCCTCATGCAATCTTCAGAAGACGTCCGGAAATTGCTGGATCTGGGGGTTGCCAGGGATAAGGTCAAAAATACGGGAAACCTCAAGTTTGATGTGTCACCGTCTGTCTCCGAGCGGGAAAGAAAAGAGCTGGCAGCAGAACTGTCAGTAGGCCCCGGGGTAAAAGTCCTTGTTGCGGGAAGTACACACAGGGGAGAAGAGGAAATAATAGTGACAGTCTTTTCTGACCTCCTGAAAGAATCGCCCCAATGGAGACTCCTCCTTGTTCCACGCCATCCCGGGAGAGGTGCCGAGATAACGAACATTGTAGCTCAAAAAGATATGAAAAGCGAACTGAGGTCTCAGGGGGGGAGTCTTAAGTCCGCGCACGTGGTGATAGTTGATACGATGGGTGAGCTTGCCAGGCTTTATTCGCTGGCTTCGCTGGCAATTATCGGAGGTAGCTTTGTGCCCGTTGGCGGGCACAATCCTCTCGAGCCCCTTTCCTTTGGTGTACCGGTGATTTTCGGGCCTCACATGTTTAACTTTCGGGAGATCGAAAGAGAGCTCTTGAAATCGAAATGTGCCATAAAAGTTCCAAATAAAAGTGGACTTCGCGCTGCTCTAAGAAAACTCGCCCACAATTCCGGGTTCATAAAGGAGATGGCGGGTAATGCCGGGCGGGTCATAAGGGCGAATCGCGGTACCACGGAAAGGGTGATGACGTATCTTCTTCCGTACCTGCGGGGAACCGATGATAATTAACTGGGCAAGATTGCAAGAAAAGCTCCTTCGAAAAAACACAGCAATTAAACTTCTTCTTAAACGGTTGTCCCAATTATACGGCGGGGCAGTTCGATACAGGCTTTTGAAGTCCTACCGGCGGGAAGGATTGCGCAAGAAGGTTCCTGCGCTGGTGATAAGTGTTGGTAATATTGTTGCCGGTGGCGCCGGAAAAACGCCAATGGTAAGGTGGCTGGCACGGCATTTCAGTGCAAAGGGCATGAAGGTTTCGGTGGTCACAAGAGGTTATGGTCGCAGGAGAAGAAATAGGAACCTGGTAGTGCTTGCTGGTGACAGCAGAAACATGTCGTGGAAGTACGTGGGGGACGAACCGTACATGCTTTTCAGGCAGTTGAATAATGTTCCCGTAATTGTTGGAAAAAGCAGGTATCGGTGCGCTTTTGAGGCCATTGAGCGTTTCGGCTCTGAGGTGATTATAATGGATGATGGTTTTCAACACTGGGCCCTTGAAAGAGACATTGACCTGGTGTTGCTGGATTGCAGGAAACCGTTTGATAACGGGTACCTCATCCCGCTGGGCAGGCTGAGGGAACCTGTCAGCCATCTCGTAAGGGCAGATGCTATTGTTCTGACAAGAGTTCCCGGTGAAGAAATTAAGCGAAGGACCGGCCGGATGTTGAATTCGATTTTTCCCGGGATCCCTCTTTTTGGGTCGTGCCACGTTCCGGTGGCAATACGTGAATGCACCACGGGAATCGAACATGAGCCGCAGTTTATCAGCGGCAAAAGAGTCCTTGCCTTTTCGGGAATTGCTACTCCGGAGGACTTTTTTGAAACGTTAAAACGATCCGGTGCTATTGTTATAGAAACGATCAGTTTTCCTGATCATTACGAGTATGGCGAGGACGATGTTATACGTATTATCGATACCGCAAAAAGAAAAAAAGTTGATTTTGTGATTACAACGGAAAAGGACGAGGTAAAATTAACCGATTACGTTCAAATGTTTAACGGGTTGTATTCACTGGTAATAGATATTCGATTCTTAAATGAGAAACTGTTTTGTGACTGGCTGGAGAAACGAGCGAATCTATAAATTGCTTGTCAAATTTTTGACCTGGGGTTCTTCCATTTCGGACGAAAGGCTCGATTTCCTATCCTCCGTTGCAGGAGATTTGTGGTTTACCCTGGATGCAAAACACAGGAAAGTTTCCCTGTCAAATCTTTTCCTGGTGAAGGACAGGCTTGAGCGTGCGTACGGATCTCCTCTTGGCAGCCGTGATCTTTACGCTATTTCAAGGCAGAACTTCAGGCACATAACCCGGGTGTTCCTTGAGATTCCTAGATTCAGAAGTATAACGGCGGAGAACGTGCAAAGGTTTGTCCGATGTACGGGAGCAAAGGAAATCAAAAAGGCGAGCTCAGAAGGTAAGGGCGTTATTCTTCTTACGGGGCACTTCGGGAACTGGGAACTGACCGCGCATGTTGCCCCTTTTTTCCTTGGGACGCCGATAAACATAATAGCCAGACCCCTCGATTTTCCTCCCCTTGAAAGGCTTGTCACGGAAATCAGGTGCGGGACCGGAAACAGGGTTTTTGCACGCAGGTCGTCGGCGAGAAAGGTACTCAAAAGCCTGAAAAACAACGAGATAATAGGGATCTTACAGGACCAGCGATCCTCGAAACATGAAGGGATTGTGGCGCCCTTCATGGGACGTCCCGCTCTTACCCACAAGGGCATGGCGATTCTGGCGACGAGAACCGGAGCCGCGGTTATTCCTGTTTTCTCTCATCGGGAAAAGAGCGGAAGGTATCATATCGAGATCCACCCGAGGGTGTATCTATTTAATACAGGGGATGTCAAAAAAGATATTCTGCTTAATACCATGCTTTTTAATCGTATCCTGGAAAATCAAGTGGTTAAATACCCTGAGCAGTGGTTCTGGGTACACAGGAGATGGTTGCTCAAAAGGAAAAAGAAGAAAAGACTGTTTGCGAGAAAGAGACGAAAGTAAGCTGGCAGTAATGCCTGCAGTCATGATCGTCCCGTCCCGTTACGGAAAATAACTGACCCTAAAATTAATTCATACATTCCCTTCCCGGCCTGATTATTGCTAAAAACCACTATGGCGTGATTTACAGAGAACGAAACGGGAGATAACTCATGCAAGATATTGAATTTATACGTGAAGAAATCGGCATTCAGCCACAGTTACCGCTTTTAAAGAAGAAAATAATGGTTGTGGACGATGATCAGCAGATCCTGGACGCTGTTGTGGAAGCCCTACAGGAAAACGGTTACTTTGTCAGGGGTGCGTCGGGAGCCGGTGAAGCGCAGCAGTACTTTGAAAGGGAGCACTTTGATCTGTTGATCGTTGATCTTGAGATGGAGGAAATGAACGGGCTGGATCTCTTTAACTTGCTTCACTCGAAGTATCCTGACTTGCAGGGAATTATGATCACGGGCTGTGCCAGCATAGATGCATCCATTCGTGCCCTTGAAGAGGGTTTCAGCAATTTTTTGCTCAAACCCTTCAAAGTTGGTGACCTGCTAAGGGCAGTGGAAAAGAGTCTCAGCAAGAAGCAGATTGACGATGAAAATGCCCGCCTGAAAACCCTTATCCCTCTCTACAAGCTCGGTAAGAAATTTCTGAAAGCTCAGAATGTTGACGAGCTATTAAGAGAACTGATCAAGACGGTTAAAGAGGAAACCAGGAGCGACAGGGTTTCAGTAATGCTGCTCGACGAAGAAACGGGTGAGCTGAGGATACGGGCGGCTATTGGGTTAAGCCCCGAGATTATTAAAAAGGTGAGGATAAAGCCTGGACAAAATATCGCGGGCTGGGTGCTGGAAAATGGAAAACCGCTTATACTGAATGGTGGTCCCGAGGACCATCCTCAATTTTCCAGGCTCATGAAACTGGCTGAAATCAAGGCTGCCATATCTTACCCCATGGTGAAGGAGGATCAGGTTTTCGGTGTTTTGAACGTTAGCAAGCTTAACAGTGGAGATCCATTCAGCCCGGCGGATGTCGAGCTTCTTTCTGTTATCTGTGATCAGGCGGTTATGGCATTTGATAACTTAAGGCTCATCAAGGAGATATCCGAAAAAGTCAAGGCTCAGACTTTGCTCCAGCAATTTGTTGCGCCCCACGTAGCCCAGGCCCTGGTGTCGCAAATGGAGAACGTGTATCAATTCGGGGAAATAAAAGAACTGATAATTCTTTTCGCCGACATAAGGAATTTTACTCCCATGGTTCAAGAAATGGTGTTGAGCGATGTGAGGGTTTTTTTGAACGAGTTTTTTGATGCCCTTTGCAATGTCGTTTTCAAGTATGACGGTACCATAATCAAGTTTATGGGTGACGCCCTGATAGCGGTGTTTGGAGCCCCGATCCAGATGGCTCAGCCGGGACTACAGGCCTTGAAAGCGGCAAGAGAGATGCTTGGGACCTTTGAGGAGATTCAAGAAAGATGGGCTAAAAAGAGCAAGTTTTTTGAAAGGGTTGGACTTGGCATCGGCATAACAAAAGGCGAGGTGTTTATCGGGAACATTGGCAGCGCTCAGCGAATAGACTACACTGTCGTGGGCACTGCAGTAAATATGGCTCAAAGGCTTGCGTCAGAAGCGATGGCCGGGCAAATCCTGGTAACCCCCGAAGTAAAAAAAGAACTTGGTGATCAGGATGGGTTGGCGGCATCGATCTACACCAGGCTTAAGGGTTTCAAGAGCTTTCAAAGGATGTACGCGCTGACGGGTCGCTCGGACGAAAAGTAACGTCCGTGGGGCCGTGTGGGCGAGCGCGTCACAAGCGTTTTCACCTGAACGCTTTGTTGCTGCCCGCAAGACGGTGGAAATCCTGATCCAAGAAGCAGTTCTCCGGGGGTAAATCGTGCGGGGCCGGCTTTTAAGCCGGCCTCTCGTTTAATAGCAATGTCTCCATGTGGAGGATAATGTTACGTTAAAATGTTTCCCCTGGTACTAATGCAGATTTCTTTAACGGGTATTTCTTTTCCGGATTTCTCAAGGGCCTTCTCAATGATCTTTACAAGTCCGGAACAGCAGGGGACTTCCATGTTTACTATTGTTATTGTGTTTATATCGTTTCTTTCGAATATCTCGGTAAACTTATCCACGTATTCCGCAGCGTTATCAAATTTGGGGCAGCCCATCATCACCACTTTGCCTGGCAGAAAATCCGCGTGAATATTGGGGTACACTATTGCGCTGCAATCCGCAATAACCAGGAGGTCCGCGTTTTGAAGAAAAGGTGCTCCGGGAGGTACGAGCTTTATCTGCACCGGCCAGTTTGAAAGAGCAGATTCTATGTGCGATGAACCGATCTTAGCTTCTTTCACCTGGTCGTCTCTTTTAAATACGTGCACTCCCGTTGAAGGACACCCGCAGGCCGACACAGGTTGAGCGACGGTTTTTTTCTTTTCAAGATCTGCCAGGTATTCTTCCACCGCGTCCTCGTCAAATTCCTCAGCTTCGCGTTCAATCAGCTTAAGGGCCCCCGTGGGGCAATCTCCGAGGCATGCTCCAAGTCCGTCGCAGTACTTCTCGGCAACCAACTTTGCCTTTCCGTCTATTATCTGTATGGCTCCTTCTTCGCACGCGGGTACACACTGACCGCATCCGTCACATAGTTCTTCGTCTATCTCTATTATCTTTCGTAAAACTTTCATGGCTTGTTCTCCTGTTTTATAAGCATCCGCTTGCCTTTATCAACCCTGTTAATCAATGAGAATGTGCCTTGCTTAAATCCTGCTGTCGGGCACCATGGTTGAGTGGCACACATTCTCAGCGGGCAAGGCCACTCGATTCACGAGGTTTCACGGGTTCACGGTTGCATTTTAACCATGGCCGTAACAATCTCTAACCATGCGCCTGAAATTTTTTCCTGGCGAGCTCTCGTCCACTGTCCGTGAGAAAGCCGTTTTCAAGCAACTCCTTCATTTCTTTTGTGTCAATGGCCGATTCTTTCAAGCGCTCTTCCATGGTCGCTATCAGCTCTGCATCGTGCAAAATTTTAGAATTGATGTCATCTTGTACTTCGTTTCTGCTTATCCTCGTCAGAATATCACATACTTCTTCGATCAACTCTTCCTTGGCATCCAGGTTTTTCAAAATATCCCTGACGATGGGCAACCCTTCTTCCAGCACGAATTGTTCGGGGTTTTCCGGATGTTTTTCCTCCGCTTCCCTGATGCCAACCTGTCTCAGGTATGCCGAGGTTAGCACGATGGCCGGCATTCCGCCTTCTTCCTTGGTTATCTGTTCAGCGTAACGAGCTATCTTCATGGCGCGGGCGATTTTCTTAAAATCTCTTCCAAAGTATCGCTTCATCTGGATGGCCACCCTGTCTTTAAGCAGGTCCTCCCTCTGCGCCAGCAGCTCCTGGGGTAGTTCTCCAAGGCATTGTTCCGCGTATTTGCAATAAGACGCACAGCCAAAGTCCATTTTCGGGTTGATGAATCGATAGCCGCAGTTTCTGCATTTCCTCGCGGGTTCGTCCTTGAAGAATTCCACGTAATGTCCGCACTTAGGGCACTTGGCTTCGTAGATGGCACCCGGTTTCCAGTATCTGCTATCTTGTCCCGGACACTTCATTTTTAAATCCTCTGCTCCGTGGTTTGGTGTTAGTTTACTAATAAGTCTATCATTTAGTATTATATATGCTTTGATTTAAGTCAAATTTCGTCGCCATTTGAACAAATCGGTATTGAATATAGCAAAAAAATGGTTAATACTTGGCAATTGATCGGTTTTTTCGCCCTTTTGTGAAGCAACTCTTATTTTCTGTGACTGGCAAAAATGGAAATTGTTAAGTATTTGTCGAAGATTCCTTTGTTCGAAGGATTACCGGAGGATCAACTTATTGATCTTTCAAAAATTACCGTCACTCTCGACCTGGGTAAAGGCCAGGTGATATTTTCGGAGGGAGACGAGGGGCGTGGGTTTTACGTGGTTCTCCAGGGAAGGGTAAAGATTTATAAGCTGTCCCCGGACGGTAAAGAGCAAACCCTTCACATTTTTGGCAGCGGTGAGCCGTTTGGTGAAGTTCCGGTCTTCGCAGGTAAACATTTCCCTGCCAATGCCGAGGCGCTCGAAAAATCGAAGGTGTTGTTTTTCCCGAGGATTTCTCTGATCAGGCTCATTGAGAAAAATCCTTCTCTCGCCATGAATATGCTGGCCATCCTGGCTAGGAGGCTGAGGCAATTTACCGTACAGATAGAGCACCTGTCTTTGAAAGAGGTCCCTGGAAGGTTGGCGGCATATCTGCTGTATCTGAGCGACAGGGAAAACGGATCTCAGGAGGTAAGACTTGACATAACCAAGGGACAACTGGCCAGCCTGCTTGGAACCATCCCGGAAACTCTGTCCAGGATTTTCGCAAAGATGAGCAAGCAGGGAATTATAGAAATCATGGGGCCAAATATAAAAATCCTTTCCAGGACTGCCCTCGAAGAGCTGGTGGAGTATGGCGGTGGATTGTGAAGGAATAAAAGACAGGGGCTGAGAAAAAAGGTGCGGAGGGTAGTTTTCCTGTAAGAATCGGGATTGAACGCTCCAGGGAGTAAAACCCCGGCTAATGATGACAGTGTTCCGCCTTGGTTTGGTATTCGTTGTACCGGGATTTACTCTGAGAATGTAACGTTTGTGCGCAAGAGAATTTCTTGATTTGCCCTTTGCTTCATACTGGTCATTGGAGAACTCCTCCCCTGCCGTGACCGCGTTTTTGAACGCGCCCAGGGAAAACGGGGGGATCAAAAATAGTGCTGGGAAAATGAAGGCATCCGGAAAAAACACCGGTATCATTTTCGACAGGATTATCCTGGAAGAACTTTACCATAAGTTAAACAGGAGGAAATTCGTTCATCCTGATCCCCTCGAGTTTCTCTACGGGTACCCTGATGTGGAAGACCGGGAAATAGTGGCATTGATTGCCTCGAGCCTGGCCTATGGAAGAGTTGTCCAGATACTTAGAAGCGTTAAGCGCGTTTTAACGCTCATAGAAGAACCTCGAAGGTTTGTCGAGTCGGAATCCTTTGGAACCATGGAAAAAAAGTTCCGGAATTTCAAGCACAGGTTTACGTCCGGAAAAGATATTGCGATGCTTCTTCACGGGGTAAAAGGAGTTATTTCCAGGTATGGATCCCTGGAAAAATGTTTTTTGTCGGGCTTCAGTGAAAATGATGAAACGATATGTCCGGCCTTGAAGAGTTTTGTTGACGAAATAAAAAAAGGGTACGGGGGTAAATCCTGCATACTGGCCGATCCGGCATTGGGAAGTGCCTGCAAGCGGCTGAATCTTTTTTTGAGATGGATGGTGAGAAAAGATGATGTTGATCCGGGAGGATGGGATAATGTACCTGCCTCGAAGCTGCTTATTCCCCTGGATACTCACATGCATAATATCTCTATCAGGCTGGGGATAACCAGGAGAAAACAGGCAAATATGGTTACAGCTCTGGAGATTACCGGTGCCTTCAGAAAGATATGTCCCGACGATCCTGTTAGATACGATTTTTGCCTGACTCGCTACGGAATACGAAGCGAGCTGAGCACGGACATCTTTGGAGGGCGCCCAGGCAAGTGCCCGCCGTGACTCTGGTTTATGAGTATGTTTTGGCTTCCAGAATCTTTACTTTTTCTTCGACCAGGACCCTGAATAGGCCAAAACTCTCTTTCTGAAGATACTTCCTGTATTCTTCGAGGGCCCTGCTTTTTTTCCCGCTTTCTTCATATATTCTGCCGAGATTGTAATGAACGAGAGCCAGCATGGTGGTTCCTGGAGCTGCTTTCATCTTCTCAAGCACTGATACCGCCCTGGTAAAATCTTTTTTTCCCTCGTAACAATAAGCAAGACCAAGTTGAGCAAGTTGCCAGTAAGGGTGATCGGGGTCAATATCTGCCAGCAGTTCTCTGTATGTCTGAATGGCTCTGTCATATGCCCCGGTGTAATAGTAGGCGTTACCCAGGTCGAGCTTTGCCGCATAAGATGTTTTCGTGTCGGAAAATTCCTTCAGAAATTTTTCCAATTTTTCTATGGCTTCTTTCCATTTTTTGGTGTCCTCCGGCTTGGCAGGATAACTTGAAACGATCAGAGAATAATTTTTTTGAGCCCGCCACTGTTTATGTTCACGATAGTTCCTGTACCACCAGCCGGTGCCAACAAGTATCAAGATAACGATGGCGGCAACATAAAGGTGTTTCTCATGAGCTTTGGCCCAATCCACTATTTGGGTTGGGATGGGTATTTTTTCTTCTATTATTTTTTTTGTCTTGGGTTTCCCTTTCCGCTTTTTCATACTTTTTGTTCTCCTGGTCGGCTAAGTGCATAACATCTCGGTGACTTCTACCAGACTCGCAGCGAAGATGTCAACCTGCTTCATTTTTTGCACACGTTGAAAGTGTTCCCGCCCCTGATAATCCTGTCAGGGTGAAGATCATCGCGCATCACCGGGGGAAGACGTGTCTGCCGGTGAAGTTTCTTGCCTGCCGTCAAACGGTATCATGATGATGGTATTCTTCATCGGGCGATCTCCTTCCCAGATTTTCTTGGAGCGTATGGTCAAATAGTACTCTTCGGAGAAGATAAGTCTCCCGTTTATAAATCCTGCCTGGCCGTTAGGAAGATCATAATCTTTCAAGATTCCTCTTGCTATTGGAGGACTGCTGTTAAGTACAAGTTCGAGTTTCAGGTCGTTTATGTCCAGGTGCTTCTTGGAATTAACATAGTTTATCCTTGGCTTCAAAAAATCAAGTAAGAGATACAACGTCTGTTTCAGCAATTCTTTTCTATCAAACAGGGTAAAGTGGAAAAAATCTTCCTCGTTGCTTATAAACCCCGTTACCGAAATTTTATCTGTTCGAGGGTTGTAAGAACAGTGTATGAAAATCCTTGCCTTAACGACAAGGGGCGCGGTGGCGGCAAAATAGTCGCTGTGTTTGAGTATCGAGTACCTCCATTGCTGTGCGACGTTGAAAAGGGTAAGGTCCAGCTCTGAAGCTGGTTCTCTGGCTTGAGAGAATTTTGACAGTGGATTGGTGACCGGCCTTGCACTAACCGGGAAAAAAAGGAGAGCCAGCATAATAATGTTAAGGTACCAACAGATTGCAGTTTTTTTGGGCATGTTCTGTATAATAAATTAAGGCAGTGAAGCCGCAACCAAAAGGTTTGGATGAGTTATTCGTTATACGTTATTTGTTATTCGTTTATGTGAAAATAGCTGTCCCGCCAGAGGAGGATCTTCGACCTGGTTTTTCCACCCTGCCTCAGGAACTTGGAATCCCCGCCCCTTCCGGAATTCAAGCTGCAGGGGACAAGGGGAAAAGGGTAGAACAAAAAAAGCACTCAACCCTTTCAACCTCCTCAACCTTCCCTTCTCAACCTCCTCTCAACCAAGCAGTACTTCAAAAACCCACCATCCGCTCTTTTCCGCTCAAAGGGACTTGTTCTTTCCTTCGCCTTCGAGCACTGGACTAACGGGATTAAGATCAAAATTAAGCCACGCTAAAACGTTACATGTCTTAAAGGAAGCATT
>JALXAI010000553.1 GCA_026992215.1 Desulfobacterales bacterium
TAAGGTGCCATCACCCACCGGAAAAGCAAAGTCACTTCTTGAAGCCATCTCCGTTAGTTTGCCAGAGGTTCTTCCTGCAAGAAAATACCGTGTAGTCACAAGAAAAAAGCTCTCCAAATGAGATATTCCCCCTCAAATATCAATATGATATCTTCACTGAAGATATTACCCTATTAGGTGAACTTCCGTTCAAAGCAACTGGGCTGGCAAAACTGTACGGTTATAGATCCATGCTCCAGTGACCTGGACACAGATGGCGACGTGGACGACGCAGTCCTCCACTTCTTTGCAGAAGACTATGTGAGGAGAGAACAAGTGGTTAGCTGTACCGATTCACCTGGGGCCAAGTCCTCTGGCATCCTTTCCGTGAAATTGATTTATTCGAAAAATGGAGGAACTGATGGCTTATCCTTATCTATTGTTCGGAAAGAAAATAAAAGTAGAAAAGGAGTGACCATAACTGAGTCTAACCTAAGAATGCCAGATGTGCCCGTGGCCGCCCGCGGTAACAATTCACGGTTTTGACCTCATAGTCAAGGCTGAGCCAAGTAAAGTGTCATGATAAGAAGAGAACCCTTTTAGAGAAACATTATTGCTCTACCAAGAGTTTTCAACGTATTAACCAACAAAAGGCGGGACATTTTTCGGCTGCCACAGAGCGGCATTTTTCAGTTGCCATTTACACGCATCTTATGTTACATAACAGCTCGCATCCGTTGGGGATAAACTCACCACTGGGGGGACTGAACAGGGGCTCACCGAGATTTAGAGGGGAGGAAAAATGTGCTCTGTTTGCCCCGCGTATTCTTACTTCTTCAACGAGTTACACGATCTGCTTACATTTTCACTTTCCAGGTCATAAGCTCAAAATCAAATTGTTATTCAAAGCTCCTAATAGCCTCCCGGATTCCTGTAAATTCGATCTCTTATTTCACTTTGACAACCTAAGTCTTAAAGAAAGGAACCAATTATGAAAAAAGCAGCCTTTTTAATTGTTTTCGTGAGCATTTTATTGAATCATCCTGCCTGTTTTTCTGCCACAATTTCAGGAAGAGTACTGGACGAAAGTGGAACACCGGTTGCGGGATTGCCCGTACAGGTGTTTTCCACCAAGTGCTCTGGAGAAATTGGGTGGGAAAGTTACACTGACAACGAAGGGTACTACTCGGTTGGCGAAATACCGGCGAACAGCTCATACTACGTAAAAGCATG
The DNA here is from genome assembly GCA_026992215.1 of Desulfobacterales bacterium. Classification (GTDB taxonomy): domain Bacteria; phylum Desulfobacterota; class Syntrophobacteria; order B119-G9; family B119-G9; genus B119-G9. Next base: position 1,213 of record JALXAI010000553.1, read on the forward strand.
CCCATCATGCAATCATAAGGGATACATCAACCAGTGGTATGCTGAAGAAAACGGTCAAACAAACTGCCACCTTGCTCAACAGGTTAACGTTACTGATGAGCAAGATGATAAAATCATAAACTTTGTTCTCAAAAAAGCGCCCCGAAGGCTCCAGTATTTTCAGCTTGTCGTCAGAAATGATCAACTGAAAGGTGATTTTGCCGTTCTCCCTGGTTTCCAGGGACTTCTTCAAAATGCAGTAATACGTGGCCCTGGAGGCTTTCAATACACCTTTGACCTTCAAAATGACCGGCTCGAGTGGAACAACGAATGTAGATGCCTGCAAGGATACGCAAAGTGGCTCGGAGATAACTTTCAGTACGGTGATTATACCCTGACCTTAACCTTTGCTGACGGAGTGCAAAAAGCTTATACCAAAACGTTGGTACATGTGACCCTACCATCAGTGGTTAACGAAAACACCATGAGTTGCACCGTTAACGATGATGGCGGTGTGGTTTTTCAATGGACTCCTCCCGATACAAGCCTGTATTACCAAATTCGAATACGAAATTCTGACGGCTCTGTTGAGTACTACCGTTCCCCTACAACCGACGGTACTGTTACAAGTCTTGAAGTCTCTCCATATAGCCTGAGATGCTTGGAAATCGGAAAAAAGTACTACTGGTTCGTGAGAGCATACGATTCTGCAAATTACTATTCGAACTGGATAAACACATATAACGCCATCAGCCAGACGCCTTATGTTCAGTTTACGTATAACCCGTCAAATTTGACCGGCAGGGTTAGCTGGGCAAACATATATTCGAAAAATGAAAAAACTCCTGTATCAGAGTTCAGTGTAAGGTACGGATCCAGAACAAAAATCACTCAAGCGACGATATCAGGACCAGGCTACAGCTCATCTTTTGATCTACAAAATGGCTTCTTCGATCTATCCTCTCCAACTCGATTTAACTACTGGTGGCAACACGTTATGCCTGAAGATCTTGCCGAAGGCGACTACCGGTTTAATATTTCATTCTCAGACGGCTACATTGAATCCTTAACTACACCCTACAGAAAGATATCCTTGGTGAATGTGAATTCGAACACTTTGAAAACTCAAATCCTTGATGATGGAGCAATATACTTTTCGTGGCAAATACCTGATAATGCTCCAAGCCAAAAATACCAGATAAAGATCAGAAACGGGGAAGGCACTAAAGAATTTTTTAAAAGCGTATTAGAGGAAAACATGACAGGACTGACGGTAACCCCATGGTTGCTAAGAGCATTGGAACCCGGAAAATCTTACCAGTGGTTTGTCCGAATCTATCCGTCGTCGTCAGGTTATTCATCCCGAAGACAAACCAAGAGCGCATATTTTCTGTATAACCCATTCGGTATCAAAGCGGGGTATGATCCCGAAGGTGACAAAGATGTGGATGGACAGGATTTGATCAACTACATAGAGAAAGGAGATTTTTCTGACCTGGCATCCTTTGCTGCAAGTTTCGGATTATCCGGTTAATAACATTTTTGAATGTTACGTATCAATACGCTTGAAGTGGATTTGTGAATTTTTTAAAATATTTTTTTTTGAACATGTAACGTCTTTGCGTGTCTTGATATTAATTTTAGTCTTGCTGGCTCAATGTCTTAAGATGTTGGAATCCACAAGTGTTGCGACCAGAGATAGCGGGGGCGGTTCAGCTGAAGTATTGTATGGTTGAGGAGGTTGAGATGGTTGAAACGGTTGAAGAAGGTTTACTGACTTTTTCATTCTGCCCTTGTTCCCTGCCCGTTAATCTCTGGAGGGAGCAGGGATCCCACGATCAGGGTGTTTTTGCCACTCAATTAAAATGGCACCATACTTGCTGTATAAAAACTAGATAGGCGGGTTGAAAAGAAACGAAAACATTTTAAAACGGCGATTGGTTAACACTTATAACTCAACTTTGACAC
>JALXAI010000554.1 GCA_026992215.1 Desulfobacterales bacterium
AGCAGGGCCTGACACTGGTTTCCGGTGATAAGATAGAAAGATACATGGCCGAGCATGGAATTTCCACATCCAGGGTAAATGACTATATCGCCGAGCAAATCGGCAAAGATCTCGGAACCAGGTACGTGACTTACGGCACTGTTACCCAGGCAGGAGAAAATATCACCCTCGAGTTACGGCTCATCGATACCGAAGGCGAGATGGAACCGGGAGAAATAAGAACAGAAGGCAAGGGGCTAAAGAGCCTTGTCATCCTTGCCGATAAAGCGGCATCGGGAATAAGCAGCAAGGTATTCCACCGGCAGCGGATCGCCAAGATACTTATCCGGGGAAACGAACGCATAGAAAAAGCGGCCATCAAGCTTGTAATTCAAAGTTCTCCCGGAGACATATATAATCCCAACAAGCTTCGGGATGATATGAAGGCCATATACAAGATGGGCTACTTTGACGATGTCCAGGTAGAAGCCTACGACAGCCCCGAAGGCAAAGTTGTAACCTTCGTCGTTCATGAAAAACCAACCATAGTAAGCGTTTCGATTCATGGAGCAAAACACGTGGACGAAGATGACATAAGATCGGCAATTTCCACCAAAAAGTTTACCATACTGCGGGAAAAGCTGATCAAGGAAGACGAGCAAAAAATAAAAGAGCTGTATCGCGAGAAGGGTTTTTTTAAGGCCGAAGTGACATCTCACATAAAAGAAGTGGGGAAAAACCGTGTAGCCGTCAGTTTCGATATAAAGGAAAACAAGAAACTATACGTCCACAAGATAACTTTTACCGGCAACAAGCATTTCTCGGACAGCAAGCTTCGGAAACTGATGCAAACTTCCGAAAGGAACATCTTCCTTGCCTGGTTTACACATTCAGGCGTTTTAAAGAAGGATTTGCTTGACGTGGACCTGGATCGTCTCGCCGTATTCTATCACGACCACGGTTTCATACACGCGAAGATAGGAACACCAAAAATAAGTTACGACAAGAAAGGCATAGTGATCAATATACCTGTAATCGAGGGGCCAAGATACAGGATTGGTAAGGTTACCATCGAAGGAGACCTCATTGATAAACCGGAAAACCTCCTCATGCTTACCAGGCTTCCCACCAAGACATACCTCAACAGGGAGGAGTTACAGAAAGACATAGAAAGGCTTACAGATTTTTATCAGGATCACGGTTATGCCAATGTTGAAGTAAACCCGCACATTCTGGAAAATAAAAAGGAACCCATCGCGGACGTGGTGTACGATATTTCCAAGGGGCCGCGGGTATACATCCAGCGAATAAATATCAGCGGAAACACCAAAACAAGGGACAAGGTGATCAGGCGTGAGCTGGCAATCAGTGAAGGAGACATGTACAGGACATCGCTGTTGAAGCGCAGCAGCTATAACTTAAAGAGGCTCGACTACTTTGACAAGGTGGAACTTGAGACCTCGAAGGGTACCACCGACAACCTTATGCAGTTAAACGTCAAGGTGAAAGAAAAACCAACCGGGGCACTCAGTTTTGGAGCAGGTTATTCATCGGAGGAATCCATATTTGCAGTGGCACAGATTTACCAGAGGAACTTTCTCGGCAAGGGGCAGAAGCTGGCTGTGCAGGCGCAGCTCGGCAAGGAAACCCAACGATACTCCGTAAGCTTTACCGAACCATGGCTCATGGATACCCATCTTTCCCTGGGACTTGACGCCTTCAACCTTGAATACGATTACGACGATTACACCAAGGACAGTGTAGGAGGTAACCTGAGACTGAGCTATCCCTTTGGCGACTGGAGTCGTTTTTATTTTACGTATTCTTACGAAGACGCCGAGATAACAGATGTTTCCAGCAATGCTGCCCTTATAATTAAGGACCAGGAAGGAAGACATACCAAGAGCAGCATCACGCTCGCCGCAGAAAGGGATACCAGGGATCATCCTTTCCTGGCAACACAGGGTTCCGACAACCGCATCTCCGTGGAATACGCCGGGGAGGAACTCGGCGGCGACAGCGACTTTGTTAAGATCATTGCCAATTCCGGATGGTATATTCCCCTGTTCTGGAAAACAGTCGGTTTCGTCCACCTGAAGGGCGGCTACATATCCGGGAGCAGGGATGATATACCGCTTTACGAAAGATTTTACCTAGGCGGGATAAATTCAATCCGCGGCTTTGAATACGGCGACGTGGGACCAAAGGATCCGGAAACAGGGGATTCGATTGGCGGAAACAAGTTCGGGCAGGTAAACCTCGAGTTTCTCTTCCCGCTGCTGGAAAAAATGGGGGTGAGGGGAGTGATATTCTTCGATGCCGGAAATGCATTTGACAACGACGAAGATTTTGATATCTCTAAATTCAGAACTTCCGCCGGCGGCGGAATCAGGTGGCACTCACCCATGGGGCCACTCAGGCTCGAATGGGGCTACAACCTGGACAAGAGAGACGACGAAGACCAGAGCAAGTGGGAGTTCTCCATGGGACTCTTTTTCTAACTCCCACCGCGTGGTACGCAACGTTTAAAGCGGGCATGAAAATTTCGTAACAGGAAATGGCAGGTGAGGGAACCCGTAGTTATAACTGCTCAAGCCTTGCAGTTTTCCCCCGACCTGCTATTGGTATTTTCAAGTAAATCGCAAAAGGCAAAGGAGACGATACATGTTACGCAGAAGCAGTCTGGTGATTATCCTATTGAGCTTTTCCTTGATTTTTTGGGGCTGGCAGCCACGTGCCGAATCAAAGTCAGTAAAGATCGCTTATTTCAGCCTTGAAGAAGTTATGGCGAAGTCCAAGGTGGGGCAGGAAGCGCAGAGAAAATTTAAGGCCGAGGAGAAAAAGATAAGGGCTGAATTGAAGAAAAAGACGGCCGAACTCGAAAAGCTAAAAAATGAACTTGAGAAAAAAAGCAAGTTACTGAGCAAGGAAGCGAAGGAAAAGAAAGCGAAAGAGTTCTTCGAGAAGAAGAAGGCCTGGGAACAATATACCCTTCAGTCAAAAATGAAACTTTCCCGGCTTTCCAACAAGATGAGCGCTCCGATTATCGAAGATATACTGGCGATCGCCAAGAAAATCGGAGAAAAGGAAGGGTATACCGTTATCTTCGAAGTGCAAAGAGCCGGGATAGCCTATGCTCAACCCCAGCTTGACATTACCGACAAGATTGTAAAGGAACTGGACAGGAAGGCTGGCAAAAAATAGCGATGGCAGTCTCTCTGTAACGTTATTTTCAGTAGAATTCGCAAGAGCTTATTGGCTAACTCAATGAGAGTAAAATTATCCAGGCTAGCTCAGATTGTTGGCGGCGAGATCATCGGTGATCCCGATCTTATTATCGAAGGGATAGAAAGCCTTGAAGAGGCGGGCCCAAACCACATCACTTTCCTGGCCAATCCGAAGTACGCCGCTTCCGTAAAGTCGAGCAACGCGGGAGCTATCATAGTTAGCCCTGAATGGAAAGACCTCGGCAAGAACCTGCTGGTATGCGAAGACCCGTACCTTGCCTTCGCCAGGATCTCCACTTTTTTTTCCACCGGGGACAGATCCCCGCTTGGAATCAGCCCGCAGGCAATCCTGGAGCCGGATGTATCCACGGGCAACGATATTTCGATCTACCCCCTTGCATATGTATCGTCCGGTGCCCGAATAGGTGACAGAACCGAGATCCATCCCGGAGTATACATCGGGAAAGATGTCAGGATAGGATGCGATTGTGTTATATATCCCAATGTTACCATCCTTGCAGGAACCATAATAGGCAACAGGGTCATTGTTCACAGCGGAACGGTGATAGGAAGCGACGGCTTCGGCTATGCCCCGTCTCCGGAGGGGTATTTTAAAATTCCTCAAAACGGCATAGTAGAGATAGGTGACGATGTCGAAATTGGCTCCAATTGCTCCATTGACAGGGCTACGTTCGGGAAAACACGGATAGGGCGCGGAACAAAGATAGATAACCTCGTGCAGATTGCTCATAACGTACAGGTGGGAGAACACTGCGCCATTGTTTCCCAGGTGGGTATTTCCGGTAGTACAAAAATAGGAAACCAGGTGATACTTGCGGGACAGGTAGGTGTGGCAGGACACCTGAATATCGGGGACGGTGTCAGGGTCGGCGCTCAATCGGGGATAGCCCATTCAATTTCTCCCGGCAAAGACATGAGCGGCTCCCCGGCCATTGACCATCGCACGTGGCTGAAATGCAGTGCAATATACCCACGGTTACCCGAGATGCGGAGCTTATTAAGAGATCTGCAGAAACGTATCGATTTTTTGGAGAAAAAGCTAAACGAGGGGAAGTGATTTATGGATATGAATGTCATAGAAGTGATGTCGAAGTTACCTCACAGATACCCTTTCCTCATGGTGGACAGGATAGTATCGCTCGTACCCGGAAAAGAAATAGAGGGAATCAAGAACGTTTCTATAAATGAGCCTTTTTTTCAGGGGCATTTCCCGCAGGCTCCCGTGATGCCGGGGGTGATGATAGTGGAAGCCATGGCACAGGTGGGAGGCATCCTGGCTCTGCAGGTAATTGAGCAAAGCGCTTCCGAAGGTGTTGTATACCTGATGGGTCTCGACAAAGTAAGGTTCAGAAAGCCTGTTATGCCCGGGGACCAGCTTCGCCTGAAAATCAGGATATTGAAGCAAAAAGGACTCGTGTTCAAGCTACAGGGAGAAGCCTTCGTTGACGGGGAGCTGGTGGCCGAAGCGCAGATCCTTGCCACATTGGAAGACAAAAAGGAAGATGAGTAACAGCTACAAGGAAAGAACACATGCCCATACATCCTACAGCTATTGTTGACCCTGGTGCGGAACTTGCCGAAGATGTTGAAGTAAGGCCTTACTCGATCATAGGACCGCAGGTAAAAATCGGCAGCGGAACCGTGGTGGGTCCGCATGCGGTCATCGACGGTGACTGCACCATAGGAAAAAATTGCACCATTTATCCCTTTGCTTCCGTGGGACACGCGCCCCAGGACATCACTTACGCCGGCGAACCGACACGGGTGGTTATCGGAGACAATAACACAATACGAGAAGGCGTAACCATACACAGGGGTACCAAGAAAGGGGGAGGACTTACGAAGCTGGGTAATAATAACCTGATCATGGCCTACGTGCATATCGCCCACGATTGTATACTTGGCAACAATATCATAATGGCAAATGTTGCCACGCTGGCGGGACATGTCATAATAGACGATTTTGCCATCGTAGGAGGACTTGTGGCGGTACACCAATTCGTACGTATCGGGACTCACGCGTATATAGGCGGGAAAACCGGTATAAACAAGGATATCCCGCCATACATGCTAGCATCCGGCCCCAAGGCCAAGTTATTCGGACCTAACGTTATAGGGTTGAGAAGGAAAAATTTCTCCGAAGAAACGATAGAAGCACTTCGAAAGTCTTTCAAAATAATATTTCGTTCCAATTTAACCCTTTCGGAAGCCTTTGAAAAGATAGAAAAAGAAGTGCCCCCCACCCCTGAAGTAAAGACGCTTGTTGAATTCATACAAAACTCTTCCCGGGGGATTACCCGCTGATCATGATTTCTACAGACAAGATTGGCATTATTGCCGGAAACGGCCAGTTTCCCTTCCTGGTAGCACAGTCTGCCAGAAAAAAGGGACTGAAGGTGATCGCTGTCGGCTTCCCAGACGAAACCCGCAAGGACTTGTCCCGGGTCGTGGACGAGATGCACTGGGTTAAGCTGGGCCAGCTTAACAAGCTCATAAAAATATTCAAGAAGGCACGGGTTACCGATGCTGTAATGGCCGGCGGAGTGGCAAAAACAAAGCTTTTCTCCAGGATTCGCCCGGACTGGAGGGCCATACGGCTTCTTTCCAGGCTTGACGCAAACAGGGACGACGCGATATTGCGCGCTGTAGCCGCCGAGCTTGAATCAGAGGGAATAAAGATTCACCCCTCAACCCTGTTTCTCGAATCTATCCTCGCATCTCCCGGCATCATGACCAGGAGAAAACCGAACAGAAGGGAACGAGGGGACATCGAATACGGATGGAAACTGGCCAAGGAGATAGGGAAACTGGACATCGGGCAGTGCCTTGTCGTAAAGGAAAAAGCAGTTCTCGCCGTTGAAGGCATAGACGGAACAGACTCCACCATTCTTCGCGGCGGAAAACTGGGGAAAGGCGGCGCCGTAGTCATCAAGACGAGCAAGCCTATCCAGGATTTGAGATTCGATGTACCTGCCGTGGGAATTAACACAATCCAAACAATGATCGAAGCGGGGGCCAGCGTTCTCGTGCTCGAAGCCGGAAAAACCATCATGTTTGACAGGGAAGAAATGATACGCCTGGCAAACGATAACAAAATATCCATCGTGGCGATATCCGGGGAAAAGGACGAAAAGACGGCACGAGAGCTTACCGAGGAAGCAGAACTCCCCGTGAATGACTTCACGGGCTCAACTTCCGTCCCAATAATCGAACCTTCCGCGCGACAACCGGAAGCGCCGTCCCCGCGCGCCGAAACCGCGGGTAAAAAAATTAAAGTGGCTGTTGTTGGCGTAGGTTACCTGGGCAGATATCACGCGGAAAAGTACGCCAGGATTGAGACGGCAAAACTCGTGGGTGTTATTGATATCGTAGAGGAGCGAGCCAGGAGCGTTGCGGAGAAGCTAAATACCGCCTACTTTACAAGCTACCATGAAATCATGGACGAAGTGGACGCGGTGAGTATCGTCGTTCCCACGCCGGATCATTTTCAAGTCGCCATGGATTTCGTAGAAGCCGGCAAGCATGTTTTACTCGAAAAACCGATGACAGGAACCCTCCACGAGGCTAGAACGCTGGAAAATCTTGCGAAAGAAAAGAAGGTCATTCTTCAGGTAGGTCACCTGGAGCGCTTTAACCCGGCGGTGCAGGCGATGCTTCCGCTAATTCACTCACCAATGTTCATAGAAGCCCACAGACTGGCGCTATACAAGGAGCGGGGAACAGAGGTGGACGTTATTCTCGACCTCATGATCCACGATATTGACATAATCCTTCACATTGTTAAATCTCCCCTCAAAGAGATTCACGCTTCCGGCGTGCCGGTTCTCACCGACCTGCCGGACATCGCCAACGTGAGACTTCGCTTCGATAACGGCTGCACGGCCAACATTACCGCAAGCCGCATATCTACCAAAAGCATGAGGAAAATCCGGATATTTCAGCCGGATTCTTACCTGTCGGTAGACTACGCGGGCCCCGAGGTCATGCTTCTCAGGAAAGTAGGAGCGGCAGATGAAAGCGGCTTCCCCGAGATAGACTACGAAAAGCCGGAAATTGACGAATACGATGCACTGGAAAGAGAAATCAGGAGTTTCATTGACACCGTGATCAATAACAGGCAGCCCGTGGTTTCTGCCGCAGACGGCAGGAAAGCCCTCGAGGTAGCCCTCGCCATATCAGAACAGATAAAGAAGCAGTGGACAAGGAAGAGCATATAAGATATTGGTTAATTAGTGCACGCCACGATCTTGAGGTAGCAGAAGCGCTATTTGAAACCGGGAAATATGATTGGTGCCTTTTTGTGGGACACCTGGTTTTAGAAAAACTGCTAAAAGCAATTTTTGTGAAAGTGCGGGGGAATAAGCTCCCTCCCAGGACTCATAATTTAGTTAGGTTGGCTGAATTGTGCGATCTATCTCTAACCGAAGAACAAATTGTTCTATTAGATAAAATAAGCGACTTTAACCTTGAAACTCGATATCCTGATTACAGATTTGACTTTTATAGCAAATGCACTCATGAATTTGCTTCAAATTATTTCAGAAAAATTAAGGAGCTTTACAAATGGCTAAGCTACCTTTTAAAGTAAAAAAAACAATTGAAAAATACCTGGAAGAGCTAAAAAAAAACAATATCCCAGTGGATGAAGTGATTCTTTTTGGCAGTTACGCCAGAGGTGATTATGATGAGTACAGTGATATCGACCTGCTACTCGTTTCACCAATCTTCAAAGGAAAAAGAATTGAAGACAAAGATAAAATAAGAAGAATTACTCTGAAAATAGGTCCAGAAATCGAGGTATTACCCTGCTCAAGGGAACAGTTCCAAAAAAAAGACCCTCTTATTGAAAAAATTGTCAAAACCGGAGTAAGAATCAGCGTGAATTGAAGGCATTGAAATCTTTATCATTCCGCTTTGGGAATTACCCTGTGAAAGCGCTTCTTGCCCGCTCTTAGCATTATCTCACCATCGACAACATCATCCATGGTGATTTTTTGATCGAAGGCCTTGATTCTTTCCCCGTTCAGGTATCCACCGCCCTGGTTGATGATTCTTCGGGCTTCGCTTCGGGATTTACACAGTCCGACATCGCTGAAAAGCTCAAAAGCAGGTATTCCATCGGCCAGCCTTGATTCATCTATCTCCGTGGTAGGTACGGCATCCTTTACCGCTTTATCCAGTTTTCGGGGAAGCGAACTCGACGGAAGCAATTCCGGATCAATCGATTTTCTTCCAAACACGGCCGCCGCGGATTCCAGTGCAGCCCTTGCCGCTTTTTCCCCGTGAGTAATTTTCGTGGCTTCGTAAGCGAGAATCGTCTTGGCCTGGTTGAGCTCTTCCCCCTGCAGGTTTTCCACCTGCCTTATTTCTTCCATGGGAAGAAGCGTAAAAAAAGCCAGAAAGCGAGCGACATCCCGGTCGTCGGTGTTTACCCAGTACTGGTAATAATCGTACGGCGAGGTCAATTTTCCGTCCAGCCAGATGGCACCCGCCACCGTTTTACCCATCTTGGCACCGCCGGCAGTGGTGATCAGAGGAAAGGTAATGCCGTAGACGGTTCCTCCCGTCATGCGGCGAACCAGGTCAACTCCCGCCACAATATTGCCCCACTGATCACTGCCTCCCATCTGGATAAGGCAGTCGTAATGCTCGTACAGATAATAGAAATCATACGCCTGCAAGAGCATGTAGTTAAACTCGATAAAACTCAGGCCAGTCTCAAGCCTCAACTTGTAACTTTCGGCCGCCAGCATCCTGTTTACACTGAAGTGACGGCCAATATCCCTAAGAAACTCGATGTAATTCAGCTTTGTCAGCCAGTCCGCGTTGTTTAAGAGAAGTGCTCCTCCGTCTCCGAAATCGAGATACTTACTTAATTGCTTTTTAAGCTGGCGGGCGTTTTCGTCAATTTCTTCCCGGGAAAGAATTTTTCTCATTTCCGTTTTTCCGCTGGGATCCCCGACAAGTCCCGTGCCGCCCCCCACGAGAGCTATCGGCCTGTGACCATGCCGCTGCATATGCACCAGGGACATTATGGGAATAAGGCTCCCCACGTGAAGACTCGGGGCGGTGGGATCAAAACCGATATAGCAGGTAACAGGTTTCTCAAGCGCGCTGATTACAGCTTCTTTATCGGTGACCTGCTCAACAAAACCTCTTTCTTCCAAGCACTCAAAAACATTCAAGACCATCTCCTCCACAATCTGTTAACAACACCCTATTTTACCAGCTCTCGCACATTACTGGAGATATACAGGCCGCTAGCCAACCGTCCTCTCAACGCGTTTTATCGACAGGGCGCGTCCGCTCTCCGGGTCAATCCGAAGCAGCACCGCTTGCATGCAAAGGTTCTTTTTAGCAACTTTGAAGGTCGCAGGCAACTGTGAAAGAAGTCTTTGCAGAACTATTTCATACTGGAAACCAATTACTGAATCCAGGGCACCCGTCATCCCGACATCCGTTATATACGCAGTGCCTCCCGGCAGAATCCTAGCGTCAGCAGTCGGGACGTGGGTATGGGTACCAACGATGGCACTTACCTCACCATCAAGAAACCACCCCAACGCCTGTTTCTCGGAAGTGGCTTCGGCGTGGAAATCAACCAGTATGCAGCGAACATCTTTTCTGAGTTCATCAACTATCCGTCTCGCGGTTCTGAAAGGGCACTCGAGATTCTTCATGAAAATACGTCCCTCGAGGTTTATAACACCCACCGGTATACCCGCTCTGGTTTCGAAAATACCGTAACCGTTGCCTGGAGGCTTTCCGGGATAGTTTGCCGGGCGTATCAGTCTCGACTCCGAATCCAGGTAAGCGTATATTTCTTTCTTGTTCCAGACGTGATTTCCGCTGGTCAGGACATCGATGTCGGTACCAAGCAGGTCTTCTGCCACATCCGGCGTGATGCCAAGCCCTCCGGCCGCGTTTTCACCGTTGGCTACAACAAGATCGGGCACGTATTCCCCGCAGATATCGCCAAGCAATTCCTTTACGGCTCTTCGCCCCGGTCTTCCCACTATATCACCTATGAACAAGATTTTTAAAGTATCCACGTTACCTCGTTTAACACCCTGTAAAAGGAAACACCGGCGGAACAGTTTATATTAAAAGGCCGCAGCAGGTGGCATTTTCCTTTTCACCGTGCTTACGACCCGTTTTGAACATTCAAGAGGGATGCTTATCCCTTTCAA
>JALXAI010000555.1 GCA_026992215.1 Desulfobacterales bacterium
ACGTAACTTATCGCAAAAATACACAAACTTAGAATCGTTTCATACGCGAGGGTCCCCGGGACAAACCCGCGGAGAAAGGACAAATTCAGCCCGAGAAACGAGTTCATGGAAACAGGCAAAAAGACAAATAAACCGGCCAACGTGGCGGGTTCCCTGGATGAAGGACACAGGTTAAAGCAAAAATTAACATCCGGCCCATCGCCTTTTGCCCGTTTTAATTTTTCGGTAGACCTCGATTTGAGTAAAAATACTGTCGGAATCGCCAGTACCATGACGATGATAATCGGAAGAAGATAGCTTATTGTGTCGGTATCCGCCAATGTCTTGTAATATCCTCTAAAATCTTTGTATAAGCGTGAGCATATGCCACTGAACCAGAGGACGGATATCCCGTGGCCGATGCCATATTTTGAAATCAATTCGCATACTGCCAGGCTTGCAAAGACACCTGCGACCAAAACAAGAACCAAGAATGCGTACTGGTAGATACTCGTAATAGTGAGCGCCTTAGCACCGGTGGGAGTCTCCATGAAACTGAACGAGCGAACGATATACACGGCATAGATTGCTGCCACAACAGGTGTTATGGCCAGCGCTGTTTTTTTCAATTTGCGGCGCCCTTCGTAGCCACTTTTCCGGAGTTTTGCCAGTGGACCGAAAAAAAGAGAAAATATCTCGACAAAGAGATAAGTCACTACGTAGGGAGCAACACCCAGGCAAAGTATTGATAATTCGAACCGGTGACTTCCACTAAATCCCCTTAACACCATCATGCAATTTTTCCACAACTCCGGATCCAGGCGTATCAGGTTGATCTGGTAACCCGCGTGCAGTACCACGATCAGGAGTATTGTAACGGATACGGGGAAAAGGAGAGGATTGAGATTACCGCGTTTCTTTGCTTGGCTGATCTTCTCCGGAAGTTTTGTTCCGATCAATGATCGAAGCCGGTGGTAAAAAATACAGGCCAAAGCCAGGAAGGCCACGCAGGCAAAAAGTATGCAAAAGATAATTGCCGGCACCAAAACCCAGGTCAAGGTTTAAGATTGTCTGGTTGCGTGGATGCGCTCTTAATAGCGCCAGCCACTTTTCTCCCGTTGTCTCATAGCCAGTGTAGATGAAAACCGTTGAAACGGTCAAAAATATCTATGAGAGAAAATCGTCCGCGTAACCGTGTCACCGATGATTCACCCGCAAACTCGGATAATTTCGGTGGCTGCGGTGTGCCGGGTTTAGGGGTGCAGGTGCCGCATTGCGCTACCGGGTATCATTCATCGAATTCACGCAGTGATTCCTGGATCCCTTTGTGGATATCGTACCAGAAGGCTAAACCGGCTTCGTGTTTGTCTTTTTTAAAAAACTCCAGCCACCGGAGCAGTTCCGGATCGTTGTTCTTTTCGACCAAGTGTTTTCTCTTGAGAAAATTCCAGACAATATCGGTGTTTCTTTCCGGTTCCCAGTAAAGCGAAGAATTCCTGCTGTTTATCCTGCTTGCGGTGATGCGATTGTTTTCAAGGTACTTGTTTTTCATCCCGAAAAGCGAACCCATAATATCCGGGATCATTTCTTCCGCCCAGTTTCTGTGAAAACGGCAAATTCCAAGGTTATCCATGGTCAGTTCTCGCCTAAGTCTTTCGGCACATTTTCTGCCCAGTTCCCTCGGGGGATAGAAATCGTTTCCGTAATACATGTAGTATTTACCCATGATGGGCATTGGAGCAAGGGCGCCGGGAGTCCAGTACTGGTTGGGAACAATCCATCCGTTTCGTGCGAAAGCGTTGTATACGAAACTGTTCAGGATTTTTCTCCCTTTTTCCCTGGAGAGTCGACGGGCAAACTTTCGCGCTCCGGGACTCAAATCGAGGATCCCGCGCTTTTCTATAATGGAGTCGAGCAGGGACACGCCGAGTTCTGCGTTATGCATGGAGGTGGCGACCACGTCAAAGTCCTTGTGGGAAAATACGGGAACTTCCTTTACGCCCAGTTCTTCCGGCGAGATATGTTTCTCGCTCAGGCATTCCATTAACCAGGATATTACTCCGCCGGCGGAAATCGCGTCAAAACCGTACATGTCCGCATGATGCGCGAGCTTTTCGGCGGCGCGCTGATCAAATACGCCTGCAAGAGGCCCCATGGCCTGGTAGGGTTCGTAGTCTTTCTTGTACTTGCCGTGAAGCTTTTTACAAACGGCCACACACGGTTCACCGCATGTTTTCTGTTTTTTCGGTTTGATGGTTTCTTCGTTAAATTGCTTCAGGTAGTGATTGAGGATGAACTTTTCGTGGATTTCCAGGCGGTCACTTTCGTCCATGTATATGCTCTTGTAGTTAAACGAAAATAGCCTTCCGCCCATGGTGGCAAAATTGACTCCGAAGGTACCCCCCGTTTCAAACCTGGGATCAAACCTGTACTTGGTGGTAGCTTCCATGTCTTTGGCGGTGAGCTTCATGTGGTAGCGTTCCTCGAACCACCTGTCTGCGACCTTTCTGTCCCTGAAGTCTTCATCGATGAAGGTACCCCCGTAGATTACCGCCGCTATACCGTGATCCTTGAAAAGCTTTGTCCCGAAACCACCCCTGCCTGCCCAGGTGTCTACGGGAGTCAGTTTGCCGTTTTTGATTGGGGCGGAGCAGATTGCTCCGAAGTCCGTTGCGGCTGCTGCCGGGCCGGTTGCGAGAATTCGAGGGTCGTTTTTGTAACGTTCGCCAAGCATTTCGTACACGTGGCGCATCAAGGAATATATGCCTCCCTCGCCTTCTTTCCAGATTTTTCCCGCCTCTACCGGTATTAGTTCTACTTCTACTTCTTCCCCGTGTTCGCGGTTGAGATACAGGATCGATGGTACAGGCGCTTTCCCAACGATAGACAGGAGGTTTATGCCAAGGTTATCGAATACGAGCCCTGCGCCTCCCATGGACGATACGAAAAAACCTCTCCAGCACGGTGAATAACCCGTGAAAATCAGGCGGCTGGAGCCTGGGAAAATGGAACCGGCGAGAAGCCCGGTTCCTACATTCAAGCTGTTGTGTTTAAACGAGAGGTGAAGTCCGAGATCCACGGGACCAAAGAAATCACCGAGCCTGTAGCGGCTCATCCGGTAAAACGATGTGCCGGCGTCAACGAAAAGCACCTTGAGTTCAGTTTGCATGG
>JALXAI010000556.1 GCA_026992215.1 Desulfobacterales bacterium
CCATAAAATTGCTAATTTCCCGGTAAGGATGGTTTTTTAAAAACCTCCAAAATCGTTTCACAAGGGAAATGGCTTATTTATCAGAGTTTCCATAAGTGTCGCAACTCGAAAGAAAGGGGCAGAATCCCTGGTTATCAGGATTTCACTCTCGCTATTGCAAGGTTTTCCCAGTCGATACGTCCCAGCCCTCGTTTTGCTGCTTCCGCAATGTGTTTAACCTGCCGTGGCTTTACCCTCCGCCCGTACCATTCTCCCAGCGATACGGTCGCGGCATCTGCGGCTACCATGTCTGTGGAGGCTATGACAGTCCTGGGGTGCAGAACTTTCCCGGGCCCTCCCGGACCGTGATCAGACAGGAGTCGTGTAGCGTCAATTATTACAAGATCTGGTTTAACCCTGAAGGCAAGATCGACGATGGCCGTGTGGAGGTCGTATATGGCATGAAAAACCATTCTGTTTTTTACAACCCCCATCATCCCCTTCATCGATAGACTGACGCCTGCTGCGGAATGGCTTTTCGCCACGGGAGCCGCAATGAAAACGTCTGCATCGAGCACGGGTTCCAGCACCCTTGCTTCTTTCAGTTGCTTGCCATCTGGAATATCAACGTGCCTGAAAAAGCGAGAAGAAGTGAGCGGTTTTACCAGGGTGCCAGGCACGGTTTCACAGACCTTGATTCCAGTTTTTTCCAGGCAGGCTTCCTCTCTGTGCAACACGTTGTCAACTATCGTTATTTCCCTTGCCCCGGCTTTCCTGGCCTCCTCGGCTATGGCCTTAACAACTTCGGGATGCGTGGTTGTGGCTGCTTCGGGCGGGTTTGCAAAGCTGAAGTTGGGCTTTATGCATACTTTTTGCCCCTTTTTGACAAATCGTTTCATCCCGCCGATCGCGTTTATTGCGGCCACGGTAGCCGGCGCCGGATCGCCGGTAGCGAATACAAGCTCCGGGAAAGCGGGTTCACCGGCTCGCGCACGCACGGGAAAAGCGATGCCAGGAATCACTGCTGCCGATAGCCCCATGGCAGTGCTGAGAAGAAAATCTCGCCTGCTGATCTTTTTCTTCATGACCGTCTCCTTTTCTAGTAATCGCATCTGAATATACTCTAAGGCAGCGAAGCCGCAACCAAAAGGTTTGGATGAGTTATTTGTTATTCGTTTATGTGAAAATAGCTGTCCCGCCAGAGGCGCATCTCCGAAGCAAACGATGGTTTTCGTTTCATTGTGCTTTAGACCCAGGTTTTCCCACCCCGCTTCAGGAACCTGGAATCCCACCTCCCGGAATTAATGCTTCGAGGGACAAGGGAAAAGGGTGGAATGAAAAAAACACTCAACCCTTTCAACCTTCTCAACCTCTTCAACAGATCATTATTCAAAAACCCCACGATCCGCTTTTCTCCGCTCAAATGGACTTCTTCTTTTGATCTTCTTAGAGCAACGAACTACCGGGATTAAGATCGAAAATAAGACACGCAAAAATGTTACATGTCTTAAAGTAAGTATTCTAAGTATACCCCGAGAAACTAAAAAGTAAATTTTAATTGGTCTCTTTTATCACGGGATACAATGGGTGTACGGGTTTTTGTCCGGCTACGAACGGTTCGATCATGCGCTACTGAGAGAAGGAAAAGTCTCAGGGAGCAGTGCAGAATAGGCCATTTGATACAGAACCATCTATCCGGTGGACAAATATGAAAGAGGGCGCTGGGATGTTCGCGAGAGGAATGATGTGTTTTTCTGAAATCGTGCGATGGAAAAACAATTGCATTGTTTGCGAATATATTGTAACAAAAATCGTCTGTATGAAAACCGGGTAGCAGGGTGTATTGCACCAGAAGAGGGGGTGTAGTCCTGTCGGCTAGCAGAACATTGTAGAGGTACCAGGCGAGCGTTCAGGTGCTTGCCCTGTATTTTTCAAGCCTGTAATCCTACTTAACGCGTGTTCATAGATGGTTTCTCGGGAGATTTATCCATGTCTCAAACCAAGGACAAGATAATATCCGGCATTTTAAAGGCGCGGTCGGAACTGGAAGAGGTTCTGTACGAACTTGAAAAACTGCCGGTATCCACGGGTAGTTCAGTACGTTTTACCGCGCATGCCCTGAACAATTTTTTGAGTGTGACCATGGGCACGGTTCAGCTGTTGCAAATTTCTCTTGCAGATCATCCGGATCCCCAGGTTAAAAAGTGGCTTAAGGGGTTGCTGCGAACAACAGGGTTGATGGCTGAAACGGTTGATAAGTTGATGGATACTCCGGTTAATCGTGAAGTACGGCTTCACTTTGAAAAAGTGGACATGCTTTCAATGGTACATCGTTTTTGTCATTATTACCAGAGTATAGCTGATAGGAAGCGTATTCGCATTCGCTTTGAATCGGAAGTGGAACACCCTCTTGTTCGCGCAGACAGGGTCATAGTGGCTACTGTTCTCGATAATCTGGTTTCCAATGCGGTAAAGTATTCGATGCCGGGGAAAGAAATTAACATAAGAATATCCTTGGATGGCAAATGGGTCATATGCAGCGTCTGCGATCAGGGACCCGGAATAAGCGAGGAGGAGCAAGGCAGCTTGTTTCAACCTGGTTTAAAACTCACTCCTAGGCCAACCGGTGGAGAGCCTTCCAGCGGCTATGGACTTGCAGTGGCCAAGGACTACATCGAGAAGCTGGGGGGATCGATATGGTGTGAAAGCGTCCTGGGGAAGGGATCGTGCTTTTCGTTCAAGCTTCCAGTATTCCAGGAAAACGAGCATGAAGCGGGAGAAGCACAGGTTGGTTGAAATACCCCGGCCGGATTAATGTGCCCGGTACCCGCGATGTCCAGCATGTGAAAGGTTCATGAAGGCCCTGCGGCCGGAAGTATCCAGGCCGATGTTCGTGTGGCTATCTTTTCCGGTCCTCCCCTGGCAACGTCACCGTTACTTCCATGCCTTACCCCAGCTATGTGCGTGGCATTATCCTTTTGGTACTCTTTTCTTTGCCATTTTAGGGATAATTGTTATACGATTAGAAAAAATCATGACGATGGCGGAGATACCTGTTTGAGTAATCGTGGGTAGTTATGGAAATCCGGAGAATCCTGGTTGTTGATGACGAAGAGAACATGTGTCACATGCTCTCCATGGTTCTGGGCAGAGCAGGGTACCAGGTAGATTATGCGCTGAATGGCATGGAAGCCCTTGATTTCTTAAATAAATTTCCCGTTGATGTGGTTCTGTGTGATGTGCGGATGCCTGAGATGGACGGGATGGCCTTCCTTGAAGCAATGAAGGAAAAAGAACTCGATACCCTGGTTATCATGATGTCTGCTTTTGGAACTATTGACACCGCGGTGGAAGCAATGAAAAAGGGGGCCTACGATTACATATCCAAGCCCTTCAAGCCTGACGAGGTTCTACTGGCTCTTAAGAAGGCGGAGGAAAGGCAGCGCTTGAAGAGAGAAAACCTCTACTTGCTGAAGAATGTGCAGGATCGATACAGTTTCGCGAACATTGTCGGCAAGAGTCGAAAGATGCAGGAGCTCTTTGCCATTGTTGAAAAAGTAGCAGATTACAAGACCACGGTGCTTATAACCGGTCCCAGCGGAACGGGCAAAGAGATGATTGCAAGGGCAATACATTTCAGGGGCGTGCGTGCCTCGAAGCCGATGGTAGTGGTGAATTGTGGTGGAATTCCGGATAATCTGCTCGAAAGTGAACTTTTCGGTCATGTTAAGGGAGCTTTTACAGACGCCATAAAAAGCAAGAAGGGCCTTTTCCTGGAAGCCGACGGTGGTACGCTCTTTCTGGATGAAGTCGGGGAAATGCCCCTTCCTCTCCAGGTCAAACTGTTGAGAGCCTTACAGGAGGGAGAAATCAGACCTGTTGGAGAAAATCGAACGATTAAAGTAGATGTTCGGATTATTGCTGCCACAACGAAAAACCTTGTTGAAGCCGTTGAAAATGGAACCTTCAGGGAGGATCTGTATTACAGGCTAAACGTGATACATCTGGAGATCCCACCCCTGAGCGAGCGTCCCGAGGATATTCCGCTTCTGATCGAACATTTTATCGCCAAGCACAATAAGCGGCTGGGAATGGAAATTAAGGGTATATCCGGCAAGGCCATGAAGACCCTTCAGTCTTATTCCTGGCCCGGAAACGTGAGACAGCTGGAAAACGTGATAGAAAGGGCGATGGTCATGTCGTGTGGAGATGTCCTGGAGCTTGAAGACTTCCCGGAAGAAGTGACCCGCCCGAAAAGTTCTGGAGCCGTCTACGGTCTTCCGGAAAAACTTTACTCAATAAAAGAAGCAACAAGGTGGCTGGAAAAGGAATTAATCATTAAGGCATTGAAAAAAACCGGTGGCAACAGAACGAAGGCAGCCAAGCTCCTTGATATCAGTCATCCGGCCCTTCTTTACAAAATGAGAGACTACGGTATAGGTGGTATGAAGCCTCGGAATGACTCAAACGGTTAGAACCGGTCTTTCTCAAAGACCGAGTAGCGACTTGATCTCATCGAGATTCCCTCCTTCGATCTCCACAAGTTTCTGCCGTCCTTTCTGTCCTTTTTTTATCTCGATAGAGCTCGCCGGAATTTTTAGCTTTTTTGAAAGGAGCCTTGTAAGGGCCTTGTTCGCGGCTCCCTCCACGGGAGGTGCACTAAGCCTTATTTTCAGGTGATTGCCGTGAACTCCCACTATCTCATCCCTGGAAGCCCTCGGTTGCACCAAAACCTGCAGGCGTATTACACCGCTTCGAGCCCTTGAAATTATCTTCTGTTTGTTCGAGTAGCTGTTATTCACGTGATACATCCCGGTCAAAATTTTGGAGTGAAACTTACAGACGGGCACCGTGGATGTCAGCTATTGATCTTTTCCTGGCGAGACGTCTGCTTTTTCTCCATGCTTCCAGAACGCCGCAGGTAAGTCCCTGGGGCATAAAGATCATTACCAGTATCAATATAATCCCGAAAACAACAACGTCATATTCAGCGAACACGTGAAGTATTTCCGGCAAGATCGTAATGGTTGCTGCCCCGAAGATAGCTCCCCAGATACTTGCCATGCCTCCTACTACAACCATGGTTACCAGCTTGATCGAAAACATGAAGTCGAAGGAACTCGGGCTGATAAACGTTATATAGTGGGCATAAATGCTTCCCGCCACAGACGCGTATACCGCACTGAGCACGAATACCTTGAGTTTCAGCCTGGAAGTATCGATCCCGAGACTAAGAGCGGCGATCTCGCTGTCGTGTATGGCCTTGAAGGCTCTTCCCACCTGAGAATCGACGATGTTGAGGCTCAGCGCGATTACGACCAGAAGAAGCCCCCAGACCAGGAAGAAATAATCGGAACTGCTGCTTAGAGTCCATCCGCCGATGTTGAGAGGAGGAATGCCGACGAGACCGGAAGCTCCACCGGTATACTGGCTCATTTCCCTGAACATTATGTAAACGATGATACCAAAACCCAGGGTGGCCATGGCAAGGTAGTATCCGGTCAACTTAAGGCTGGGAATCCCGATGACAACGGCAACAAGAGCAGTAACCGCCGCAGCGACAACCATTGCCGCCAGCGGTGACCAGCCGTGTGCCGCGGTGAGAATCCCGGAGCAGTAAGCACCGATTCCGAAAAACGCGGCATGTCCGAGAGAGATTTGTCCGGCATAGCCCATCAGCAGATTAAGGCCGACAGTGAGAATGGAGTTAATGCCTATGAAGATGAGAACGTTCTGGTAATACGGTTCCCTGACAAGTGTTCCGGCCAGGACAACCAGCGCAATAAATATCAGCAGTTCGTAGAGTCTGTTTCTTGGTACCATCTGTTATATTTTCTTTACTTCTTTTATGCCGAAAATACCCTGGGGGCGAACGAATAACATCGCGAGCAGCAGGATGAAAGCAATGGCGTCTCGCAAGCCGGATGATATGAGACCGGCACCCAGTGATTCAACGATGCCCAGAATAAAACCTCCCACCACGGACCCCATGGTACTCCCCAGGCCGCCCAGTACCACCGCGCAAAATCCCTTTAAACCCAGCAGGGTCCCCATATCGTAGCTGCACATGGTAATGGGAGTTATTGCTACTCCCGCCGCGGCTCCCAGGGCCGCGCTCAACACAAAGGATAGCAGAACCATTTTTTGTGTCGGGATCCCCACCAGTCCGGCCGCCTTCTTGTTAAAAGCGCACGCCCTCATGGCTTTGCCCGTTATGGTTTTCTGGTAAAAAAGCTGCAGGAGAAGCAGAATCCCGAAAGTAATTCCGAGAATCCAAAGGCTCTGGGGATCAAGGGTTGCGCTCCCCACGTGAATCGGAGCCATGTGAGAAAACGGTCGGCTGCTAAGGGTTTCCTTACCCCACACGAACATGGCAATGCCCTTCAGCAGGATCGAAACCCCAATGGTGATAATGATGATTCCAATCTGGGTTGGATTCCTGAGCGGTCGAATGGTAAACCTTTCAAATAGCGCTCCGATAAAAGAAACGGCCGCGACTGACAATACAAATCCAACCGGAATCGGCAGGTTAGTGCCTCTGCTCAGGGCAATCATTATCATGCCACCAAGCATGACCAGTTCGCCCTGAGCAAAGTTTATTACTTCCGTCGCATTGTAAATAATTGTAAAACCGAGGGCTATCAATCCGTAGATAGCCCCGTTGGTTATTCCGGAAAACAAAAATTGTAGGGTTTGAGCTGCAAGATCCATTTACAAATGTATCTTTCCCTCGTTGGCTACTTGATTATCTGCCACTTCCCGTCAACTATCTTAACGAGGACGAAGGCGTCCATGGTCAGTCCGTTGTGATCTGACGGGGAAAAATTGAAGATACCGCTTACGCCTTTGTATCCCTTGATCTTTTCGAGTTCGTCTCTTATCTTTGCCTTGTCCGCGCCGGCCTTCTGCATTGCCATCATAAGAAGGTTCAGCCCGTCGTACGCGTATCCGCCGAACCCCGAAACGTGGCTTTTATATCGGGATTCGTAATCTTTTATGTACTTTAACAGAACCGGTTTCTGGGGATCGCTGTCCGGAATATCTTTTGCCACCAGAATCTTCCCTGTGGGAAGAATAATCCCGTTTGCGGCCTTACCGGCAAGCTCGATGAACTTGGGTGACGCGACCCCGTGGCTCTGGAAAAGCGGTATCTTCATGTCCAGCTGCTTCATGTTTTTAGCCACAACTGCCGGTCCCGGGTTTGTTCCCCAGCAAACCACTGCCTGGGCGGGTGTTGCGCGTATTTTTGTCAGTTGTGGTGTCATGTCCGTGTCTTTGGGGCCGAAAGTTTCTTTGGCCACAACTTCGATGCCGAAGCCGGGGGCCTGCTTAAGAAGTTGCTCTTTCCCGCTTTCTCCGAAGGCGTTGGCCACTGTCAGGATAGCGATTTTCTTTATGTTCTTTTCCTTCATGTAGCTGTAAAGCTTTGCAACCGCCATGGCGTCGGTCTGCGGTGTTTTAAAAACCCATTTCTTGACAGGCTGGGTAATCTTGATACCGGCAGCACATGAAATCAGGGGAATCTGGGCACGCTGAACAATGGGTATAACAGCAAGGGTGGTTGGAGTTCTGCTGGGACCGATTATTGCCAGAACTTTGTCGTGAAAGATGAGCTTGTTGATGTTCAACACAGCCTTGGTTGGATCTCCTTCAGTGTCATATATCACCAGTTTTATCGGATGCCCGTTGATTCCGCCTTTCTGGTTAATTTGCTCCGCCAGCATGATGGCGCTTTTCTTCTCTGGATCACCAAGAAACGACGCCGGTCCCGTCACGGAAAATATGCAGCCTATCTTGTATGGTTCTGCTGCGAACACGGGTATTCCGGGTAAACACGTGAGGCCCAGGAAAATAAGGCAGGTCAGTAGCGCAATGATGGTGTTTTCTTTGTTTCTCATTTTTTCTCCCTCCCTTGTACGTGCAAGTTCTTAAAGAACCACTGACGATCGCTTAGGCTCGTGCCGGGCTACAGGGTATAGACCTTGCTCCCGTTGATTACTGTTACCCCGTTTTCCTGTAATACCCTTATCGCTTCATCCAGGTTGTCGAAACGGAAAATGATAACGGCGTTTTCTCCGCTTTGCTGAACAAAAGCATACATGTATTCCACGTTGATCCCGGCTCGATAAAGAGTATCCAGTATCTTTGCGAGACCACCGGGTTTGTCTTCCACTTCAATGGCCACCACATTTGTTTTCCCGACGGTAAAGCCGTTATCCTTCAAAATCTTTTTTGCCTTTTCATTATCGTTAACAATCAGCCTCAGAATTCCAAAATCGGACGTGTCGGCAAGAGACAGGGCTCTGATGTTAACTCCCCCTTCTCCAAGAATACGCGTTACTTCCGCCAGTCGTCCCGCCTTATTTTCAAGAAATACGGATATTTGTTCGACTTTCATTATACCCTCCTGTCTGTGGAAAGTTATTGTTATATTTTCCTGTTATCGATTACTCGCCTGGCTTTTCCCTGGGACCGCTCGATGGTCTTGGGTTCAACAAGTTTAACTATAGTGGAAATACCCAGCATGTCTTTGATGTTCCTCCTGATTTTGGTTTCCAGTTCCTGGAGATTTCTGACCGTGTCGGAGAAGATTTTTTCGTTCACTTCTACCATTACGGTCAATTGATCCATGTGTTCAACCCTGTCGACGATGAGCTGGTAATGTGGCGCGACTTCTTCCATTTCCATGAGTACACTTTCAATCTGGGAAGGAAAGACGTTTACACCTCTTATGATCAGCATGTCATCGGTGCGTCCGCTAACCCTTTCCATCCTGACCAGTGTTCTCCCGCACTTGCACGGTTCCCTGTGAAGTGCGGAAATATCCCTGGTTCTGTACCTTATTACCGGAAAGGCCTCCTTGGTGATAGTGGTGAAAACAAGTTCTCCTTTTTCACCGTACGGCAGCGGCTCACCGGTATCCGGATCGATAATCTCCGCGATAAAGTGGTCTTCAAAGATGTGCAGGCCGTTTTTCGCTTCAATGCATTCTACCGCGACCCCTGGCCCCATGACTTCGCTAAGGCCGTAAATGTCAACCGCGTCAAGGTTTAACTTCCGCTCTATTTCCTGCCTCATCTGTTCCGACCATGGCTCTGCTCCGAAGATTCCCGATTTGAACTTGAGGCTTTTAAAATCCACTCCCATTTCTTCCGCTACTTCGGCAAGAAGCAACGCGTACGAAGGGGTGCATGTAAGGATGGTGGGGCCGAAATCTTTCATGATCATTACCTGTCTCTTGGTGTTTCCGCCGGAAATCGGAATAACCGATGCTCCCAGGGTTTCCGCCCCGTAATGGAACCCGAGTCCTCCGGTAAACAAGCCGTAGCCATAAGCGTTATGGATTATATCGCCCTTTGTCGCGCCTCCGGCCATAAGGGTTCTTGCCATCAGCTCTGACCATGTTTTGATATCCCTGGCTGTGTAGCCGACTACGGTGGGTTTTCCCGTGGTTCCTGAGGATGCGTGAATACGAACAACGCTGTCCATGGGAACGGCAAACAGGCCGAACGGGTAGTTGTCCCTGAGATCCTGTTTCGTTGTAAAAGGCAGCCTGTGCAAGTCTTCCAGGCTCTTGATGTCGTCCGGCTTCACACCATGTTCGTCGAAATGCTTCTTGTAAAACGGTACCGTGTGGTAAACGCGCTCGACCGTGTTTTTAAGTCGTCTCAGCTGAATGGCTTCCAGTGCTTCTCTTGGTAACGTTTCGAATTCTTCGTTGTAAATCATAGGCTTTTCCTCCTCCTTCTGTTAAGTTTTCATGCGCTATTTCAATAAGAAATCGTTGGCTTCGAGCGGGTCGTAAATCTTTCTGTTGCCCCTGATATAAATGTAAGGCGAAAATTTGGCTTCGGATGACTCGTGAATAAGCCTGTCAACAGTTAACATCGCACCCCAGAATGCGCCATGCTTTTTGAACGCGAGCAACGCGTAAGTCGAACACGATGGGTAGCTGGGGCAATGCTTGTTATCTACGGGAGAAACCATTTTC
Organism: Desulfobacterales bacterium; assembly: GCA_026992215.1. Lineage (GTDB taxonomy): Bacteria > Desulfobacterota > Syntrophobacteria > B119-G9 > B119-G9 > B119-G9. Next base: position 9,971 of record JALXAI010000556.1, read on the forward strand.
CTGAAAACCGATATTCCGGCCACGAACATCCACGCAAACGGGGATTTCTTTTGCTTAACTGCTTTCTTTTCAATACGCTGCGCTTTCTTCTCCGGAAGCTTTACCGGAAGAAGATCATAGTTTACGAGGATGTCGCCGGACTTCTGACTCAAATAGCTGTTCAACGCCGTGGCTTCCAATCTCCTGTTGTGTTTATAAGCCATATTAACCGCGCTGAAAATGTTTCCGGCGTAAAACATCGAGGCGGCAGATCCGAAAACACCTGCTAACCACAGGTTGTCATTTTCAACAGCTTCCCACGTGATAGCCGAAAGAATACCCGTGTAAAAAAA
>JALXAI010000557.1 GCA_026992215.1 Desulfobacterales bacterium
ACGCTATCGCTTGGGTATGATGTGTCTCATCGCCGGGTGGAAGAATTGTTGAAAGAGGCTGCCGGTGAGGTTGATCTCGCAGAACCCTTTGTACAGGTGAAAAAGCTGGGCGATTTCTCGGTCACATACAGGATTGCAGGGTTTTTGACCGACGTGAAAAGATTGCTGACTGTGCGTTCCGAGCTCAGAAAAAAGGTAATGGACGTGCTTCACGAAAACGGAATAGAGATAGTTTCTCCTTCTTTTATGAATCAAAGGCCGCTCCCCGACGGGAAGAAGTTCATACCAATCGAGCCGGAAATAAGGAAGGCCGGGGAGGCGGATAAGGAAGAGGATCCGGAAGCCATAATTTTCGACAAGGCCGAGCAGGCCGAGATTCTTGAGCGTCTTCAGGAAGAAGCAAAGCAGGTGAAGCAAAAGCTTGGCGAGCTGAACAAAATTAAAAAATCCGCCGTGGAAAAAGAGCGTGTCAATATCGAGGCCGAAATTCATATCCTGGCCAAGCGGGCAAAGGAAATAGAGGATGAGTTGTCACGCATCCAGGAAAGGATTGATAAGTCCGAATGAAACCGTATCGGACGGTGGCGCCCAAAACGTTACTGGTTACCGGTCCGTTTTTTATAAGGAGATTTCCATGATACGTTATGTTGAAAAATACGCGGGTTTACTGATGATATTTCTCCTGCTGCCGGGGCTCCTTGCGTGTGCGGGTTCGCCCGCGCATCGCCAGGTTACTGAAGTACCTGCTGCCGGCGGGAGTGGTCTTTCGGAGTTACTTGAGTCAAACTACGATCGAGCGGATCTGGTGGTGGGTGTAGAGATCACATCACTGGCCGTTGAGAAGGAAATTCGTGCAGATAGCGGAGAAACCGGTTACGTGGTTACAAGGGAATCCGGGATTGTGTCAGAAGTATACAAGGGGGACGTGCAACCCGGGACGGAGATTACATACAATGACTGGGCTGAATATAGCCCGTCATGGAAAAATAATCGCAAAGGAGTCCTTCTTGTCTTTTTGAAAAAAGATCGGAAAAGTAAGGTTTATCGGACTATTGGCGAGGGATCTGTTTTTACATTATCTCCTGAAATTAAGACCTTCATGAGAAGCCTCCGCAGAAATTGATTGTGGTACCGGCTCGATAATACGTGGGATACTGACTAACGGTTAATGGTGAATCCCAGCTACCGGGAGAATCCCAGCGAGGACTAGTTCCAGTATGTAATCCCTGTTCACGTTTACAGTAAGTCAAGCCGGGCAGGTTATTTAAAAGGTAGTTGATTTTGAACCGAGGCACAGGACTTAGTACCTGGAGGGCAGACCCGACTATAAGATTTTCCGGAGAAGTACTGCCAGGTGTTACGACTATTTTATACGAATCTCCCCGGTTCTCTTGATGCCCAATTTGACTGCTTTTGGTTTTATTGATATATTACCGGCCGAACAGTTATTGTTTGAGGTCCTCAACGATAGACGGTCAGATTCTGTTTATCCCGTGTAGCCTCTTACAATGACCTTCCCTGTGCGAAAAGAAAGACGCTAGCGCCGGGAATATTTGCTGATCTATTCCCCTATCCCGATACCAAGGTAAATCTTAAACCCTGTTTTGCTGGGTCTTTATCTGGACGTGCAAACATCCGCATAAATCGGTCCTCGCACGAGACTGGTATTTACCGGAGACCAGTAAATTTTGGAAGGAGGGGGTAAGTATTTAAAACGCTTGCAGGTTAAAGACGAATATTTTCTCTGACTTCAATGGAGGGAGATATGGGTAAGACTGGTATTGGTATATTCGTTATTATTGTGTCTTTTGTGGGTCTTGCGATAAACGCGTTTTCCACGGTTTTGGTCCCAAAAACTTTCAGGGATCTTACGAAAGAAGCCGATCTGGTTTTTATCGGTACCGTAACCGATATTAGATACGAATGGGCTGATGAGGCTCGGAACCATATCTACGAGTTTGTAACATTTTCAAACCTGGAAATAATTGTCGGCGAACATGACGGAGACGAAATCGTTGTGCGACTTTCCGGCGGTGAAATAGACGATATTAAAATTGAATATGATGGGATACCCGAGTTTGAAATAGGCGAAAGAGACCTGATTTTTCTTAAAGGAAACTTTGTCGAAATGTGCCCGATAGTTGGCTGGACACAGGGACGCTTCCGCGTGGAGGTTAGCCAGGACAGTCGTGGTGAAATTGTACTGACTGACGATTTTAAGCCCATCGGGGATATAGTAAACGACAGAATAATCACCGCCAGAGATCCGAAGCGCAGGGTTATGGGATCTCCTGGAATCCCTGATGACCCTGGAGCTCGAGTTATGGCCGTTGAAGGACCGGACAAAAAGATGAGTGTCGATTCCTTTGTCAATGCCATAAGATCTCTGAGAGACGAGCTCAAGGCGAGGGGGGAAATACTCGGATACAATCCTTCGGTGAGAGTGACTACTGGTATTCCAAAAGATGCCATGGGTGCCTCAGCAATTAGGAATCCCGGGAGAGAAAAAGTAATAGGCCATGGCGGATTACCGGAGGCTGCGGTTCTGCCGCCTGCGGAACCGGACAAGTGATAAATTCTTTCCTGCCCGTCTCATTTCCCTGAATTACCGAACAAAGGAGAGAAAAAATGAGAAAATCAATAGGTATTTGTTCTATTATCTATATTCTTATTCCTGCAATCCTTCTGTTTTCGGGGCAAGGTCTATGCTGGCAGACATCCGGTGTTACATGGTCGGAAAATAGTACCACCATGAGCCTTAACCTCGGTGATGAATGGAACCCCAGTGCCGAAGACGCGCTTTACCGCTGGAACAACGTTCCGGGATCCAGTTTCGTTTACGATTATGATAACACTAATCACAATCGGTGTGATCGGGGAACGCTTTGCATGGGAACAGATGGCAATGCCGTTGAGTGGGAAGACTTTTCTAACGGAATATGTAGTGATCCCGCCAGTGACGCTCTTGCGATAACGCGTTTGAACTGGGCGATCCACTATTGCAACGCTGACGTTCTTTTCAATAGCGCCTATAGCTGGACTACACAATTACGCGAATATACCACGGGTAGTCCTTACAACCTCAATAGTGTCGCCATTCACGAATTTGGCCACGCTCTAGGACTTGAACACGAAGACAGATGGCTTGCAACAATGAATTCCATTTACCATGCGAACGCTCATAAAATCCACGCTGATGATAAGGGTGGATTGCGCCACGCGTACGGATCCGGGGGAACTCACATAGATATTGCTCCGACAAACTGGAAGAAGCAGAATACATCGAGCAGTGTTCCTGCTGACCTTGTTGATTCCCCAACCACTGCCAATACGGGAGATACGATAAGCATGGAATGGACACAGGAAAATCATGGTACTGTTGATGTAACCTTCGATATTGATTTTTATATTTCGTCTAACCCGTATATCAGCACATCGGACAGGCGCCTCGGAACCAACTACGGGGCATCCCAGAATAGTGAAAGTTCATCTACTTTTAGCAGGACTTTGACGATTCCAACCAATCTTCCTGAAGGAACTTACTGGCTCGGGGTCATTCTTGACTCAAACAATCAGCTTGCGGAATATGACGAACACAACAACGCCCTTGCTCATCCCAGGTCAATTTTTATAAGGGACACCATTAAGCCGACTCCCGACCCGATGACCTGGAGTACTCCTCCCGACCAGGTGGACAGCCATGCCATCACCATGCGGGCTACCCGGGCGAGTGATGCAACCACCCCGGTGGAATATTATTTCAGATATGTCGGCAGTTTTACTGGTGGAACGGGGGGAAATGATTCCGGCTGGATAACGAGCAACACTTACACTGATACCGGCTTGGAACCCAATCACATGTACGGCTACAGTGTCAGGGCCAGGGATTCGGCTTCGGAGCCTAATTACACTGAATACTCGTCCTATATTTACGTGTATACCGATATTGAAAAACCCGTGGGAATTGCGTTCGGAACAATTACGACTTCATCTATCGCGGTCAGATCAACCAATACACCATCCGGGCTCGACAGGGGGCGATCGGGTTTACTGCTGGAATGCATGTCCAACGGCAACTCCGGCTGGAAGAAAGATAACAACTTCTGGATAAAAACGGGTCTCAACCCGAATACCCTCTATTCGTTCCGGGCTAAAGCAAGGAATGGAGACGGTGATGAAACAGATTACTCGGGGTGGCACAGCCGATATACGGGGGCAAGAGCCCCCGGGGCTCCGGTTTTGAGTAACATCACGCCCTCAACAATCGACGTCGCTGTCGATCCCAACGGTAACCCTTCTTACACTGACTACACCATCGGTTATTACGAAAACAGCGTTTTTTATTATGTGCAGGCTGACGGGGGTAGAGGCTCAACACCGGTATGGCAAACGGCTTCTGAATGGGGAACCGTGACGGTAAACGGGCTTCTTTCAGGTACCCGGTATTGTTTTTATGCGCGTGCTCGAAATGGAAACAATCTTCTTTCAGGTTGGTCTTCTCCGGGATGTGCTGATACCGCAGTCAGGACTATTACCGTCATTTCTCCGAATGGTGGAGAAAAATGGTACATAGGAAGCAGCAGGATTATTCGGTGGAGATCGCAGTTCGCAGGCGACAGCGTCAAAATAGTTCTTAGCAGGGACAGGGGAAACAGTTGGTCGACAATAGTTGATACCACATCCAATGATGGAAGTTATGTCTGGACGGTTCCTGGCCCCGAATCCGCCAAATGCAGGATACGAATAACTTCTATTACCTACCCGGACGTGATCGATGACAGCGATGCGGACTTTACGATAATGGAAGAACCGCCGCCATGTTACGGAGACGTGAATAGTGATGGAAGGGTGGATGAAGATGATCTTGCCACCTTTGCCGGGGAATTCGGTCGTTCCGATTGTGGTTCGGAGCTGGCGGGAATGTGCCAGTGCGACTTTAAAACCATGGAAAATCCGCCGGATGGCGACGTAGATGGATACGACCTGGCAGTTTTGGCCGCGGAGTTTGGAAGAAGCGATTGCCCGTAAGTGATATCTTACCTGCTCCCTGGTGTTCCAGGGAAACGATTTCGGAAAACTCCTGTTGTCAGGTGTGTTAATTTCGAATAGGATAAAATATTATAAGAGCACGTACCGGGGGGCAGAGTGTATGAATTGTAAGTTCAATCCGGCTTTTTTTGTGATATTGCTATGTTTCTGGTTCTTTTCCTGTGCCACCGCAAATCCGGTTCTTGAAACAGGGACGCTTAAGGGGCACTGGGTGGGACAGGGAGACGTAATGGCCACGTGGTGCAACCGGGGTCAGTTGAATTTTGACATACTTATCGATGAAAAAGGGCGTGTGAGCGGTAAAATAGGGGACGCCAGTATTACCCGGGGACACGTTTACAGAGGGTCCTCGATTTTGCAAAGTGGTGGTAACGGGAACTATGTAATAAGAGCAAGCCTGGAAGGTTTCCTGGTTAGAGACGAGAAGATAGCAAGGGATTTCGTTTCGCTGACATTCAATCTGGTAAACGATACGATTGAAGGTGAAATGGACACCTCCGGCGCCAGGTGTGGCACAAGAGATAGTATGCATATGAAGGTTGCCAATATAATTCTGACTCGATCGAATTTTTAGTATCGCGTTTTTTCCGCAAAAATATGGATCATGCCGGGGATGTTGGACTTATTCCCGGATAATTGTGATCAGAGCAATGAACGGAGCCAATCATGGGACGCAGGCCAAACCCGCTTCTCGTGGAATTTTTTGATAAAAGAATACCTTTTCCCGAACTCGACTGGGCAACCGTGCCGCACGCCGTGAACCCGTGGGATGTATGGGATGCTTATGACGACGGAGTGGAAGGGTGGGTGCCTGTGTGGTATCCAACTGGAGATCCGGTGACCGGCAGGTCGTACGGAGAATTCGAGAGGGCATACTTTTTTGAGAAAGACTTGGAAAGAGTTTTAAAGGCCATGCATCGCTGGCCTCTATGGGGTAGTGCCAGGCAGAAGAAAAAAGCGGTTGCCATAGCCATGCTCCACCTTTACTGCGAAATCTACGGCCACATGCCCAGAGTGTAACTCTTAAGCATAATATAGTTTCCTGATTTTTCCGGATCATGTTTGCGGAGAGGCATTTGCGCCAGGCTTGAAAAGGTTTATCTGATAGAATCAAATTTGTCTTTTTATAAAGGTGCCTCGGTGAGCTTAACTAATGATAGGGAAAGCATATTTTCGGACCGTATTTCAGATGTGCCAAGATCGTTTATTCGGGAAATCCTTAAAGTAGCCATCGATCCGAGCATTATCTCTTTTGCGGGAGGCCTGCCGAACAGGGAATTGTTTCCGGTAGAGGAAATAAAGCGGGCGGCGATGAAAGTCCTGGAAGCTGACGGTAAAAACGCGCTTCAGTACAGTAATAGCGAAGGCTTTATTGAACTCAGGGAATACATTTCCGACAGGTACCGCAGGAAACAGGGGATCGAGATCCCCGTCGAAAATATACTAATAACCAACGGTTCCCAGCAGGGGCTCGATCTGCTTTCCAAGGTGATCCTTAACGAGCACGATTGTGTCGTTGTGGAAGAACCGGGATACCTGGGTGCGCTACAGACTTTTGCCGTCTACAGGTCAAAGCTTGTCCCCGTGCCCGTGACCGAAAGCGGAATGGATGTTGATTCGCTTAAACACGCAATCCGGCAAAACAGCGTGAAGCTGATTTACACGGTACCAAACTTTCAGAATCCTTCGGGGATTACCTATTCGCAGGTGAACAGGGAGAAAATAGCGGAACTCGTTAAAGGCACAAACATTTTGCTTGTTCAGGATGATCCGTACGGAGAACTGAGATACGAAGGAAAGGACAAGGAATCCTTCAAGGCTCTCATTCCCGAAAATACCGTCCTGCTCGGCTCCTTTTCAAAAACGGTAAGCCCTGGAATCAGGATTGGCTGGATAGTGCTCCCTTCTTTCCTGGTGGAAAAAATGGTGATCGCGAAGCAGGCCTCGGATCTCCATACCAGTAATTTTTCCCAGCGAATACTTCACCGGTATCTCACGGATAACGATCTGGATAAGCATGTGAGCAAAATAAGAGATGTTTATGACAGGCAGCGAATCGCGATGTTGGAATCCATTGAAAGACACTTTCCCGGTGGCGTGAAGACCACCCGGCCGGAAGGCGGAATGTTCCTGTGGGTTATGTTGCCGAATGAAACACCCGCGATGGGCCTTTTTCACGAGGCGATAAAGAAAAAGGTAGCGTTCGTGCCCGGGGATCCCTTCTACGTAAATAAGAAAGACGTCAACACTCTCAGGCTGAACTTTTCGTGCGTGGGAGAACAAACCATTGAGACAGGTATAAGGAAGTTGGGGGAGGTTATTAATGAAAGGGCAGGGGTTTGAATGTCACGAAATAGGAGTTATATTTAAATTGCGTGCCACAGCGTAAAAGCACGTCTTTCCAAAATTTTGAGCACGGGTTAACTCCTGCGCGGCACCTGTATACAGGAGGGGTTAACAAATGCAGGTTGCCAACAAGCATCTTGACCTGAGGGGGAAGCTATTAAAGCACGGGTCTGAAGCCTGGAAATCAGAGCGATTCCGCAAAACTGTTGAGACTCTTCTTGCCGAGGCCGATGTAGTGGTGAACGGGAATCGTCCCTGGGATATCCATGTCTTTAATGAGCGCTTTTTCCCGAGAGTTCTTGCCGAAGGTTCAATGGGCCTTGGTGAATCCTACATGGACAAATGGTGGGATTGCGAGAAGCTGGACGAATTTTTTTGCAGGATCCTCAGGGCTCACCTGGATGAAAAAGTAAGACCGCTAAAAATGATCTTCAACTCGCTGTTTGCCAGGATTTGCAATCTGCAGGCACCATCCAGGTCTTTCAGAGTGGGAGAAGCTCACTATGATATAGGCAATGACCTCTACGCCCGGATGCTTGACAGGCTCATGATTTACAGCTGCGCCTACTGGAAAGGCGCTGCCACTCTTGACGAGGCCCAGGAGAAAAAACTTGACCTGATTGCCAGAAAACTCGACCTCAAACCAGGCATGAAAGTTGTGGATATCGGATGCGGTTGGGGAGGAACCCCAAGGTACCTGTCTGAGAAGTACGGTGTTCATGTACTCGGGATAACGGTATCGAAAGAGCAAGCTGCCTTCGCCAAGAATTTCTGCCGGGGACTTCCCGTGGAAATCCGCCTGGAGGACTACAGGAAGCTCGGCGGGAAATTTGACAGGGTCTTATCGGTAGGAATGTTTGAACACGTGGGATATAAGAACTACAGAATTTTTATGAAGGTTGTCAGGCGCTGCCTGAAAAATGACGGGCTTTTCCTGCTCCATACCATCGGGTCCAACGTATCCCGGGTAACCACCGATCCGTGGTTTGAAAAATACATTTTCCCCAATTCCATGTTACCTTCTGCGAAACAGATTTGTGAAGCAGCCGAGGGAATTTTCGTTCTGGAAGACTGGCATAACTTCAGCGTCCATTACGAAAAAACGCTTCTGGCATGGTTTGAAAACTTCAACAAGTCGTGGGACGAATTAAAGGGCAGATACGGCGAGCGATTCTACAGGATGTGGAAATATTACCTGCTTTCGTGTGCGGGGGCGTTTCGAGCACGTTCCAACCAGTTGTGGCAGATTGTTTTCTCGCCGGAGGGAGTAATGGGGGGTTATGAATCTGTTCGGTAGGTAGTTTTCGGTGAAGAAAAATGCCCGGGTAGCTGGCTCTTTTTTGATTGCTGAGGTCGCACTTTTCCGGGCGCCCTGCGACTTTTGCCGAAACGACGGAAAGGTTCTATGATATCAGCCGTCTAAAGCTAACCCTGGAGACGAAGGACTGATGAAAAAAGAAAAATTTCGAAAGCCCGGAAAGGGTTTCGTTGATCAGATGCGCATAGAACCTGAGTCCTCAGATTTTCCCCCGAAGTTCGGGTTAACTCCAACGCTTCAGAAGTTACAGGCTGGTTTTGGACCGGATACTCCGGTAAGCACTTTTGATCTTGCCCGAAACATTCTTGAAATGCACCCTGAATACGGTGAGGGAAAAGCCGCGAATGTATATCTTGATGAAACGGCCAGCAATCTTTCTCCCAGACCTTTTGATAAGTGGTTGGGAGAAATTAGGAAACGCTTTGATCTTATTCGAATTTCGGATATCGACGGGCGCGTCATGCTTGCCGGCCTTGGGCTTATCGATTCGTCCCTCCGCGCACAACTGGAAGAAAACGGCTTCTGGGACTCGCTTCTTTCCGAACTGGAACCTTCTCTCAAGGAGATAATCACAAAGTCGGGAACCAAACGTCAGCGGGGGACGCTCCCCGCCGAGGTGAAACCTCAACCTGACAATGCACTTGAACGCATGGAACAGGATAAACTGGGGAGGGAGGCTTTTGCAGGGTACCTGGCGCGGCTTATCTCGGGCATCTCCGGGGAAGAAGGTTCTTACGCCATACATCTTTATGGGCCATGGGGATCAGGAAAGACCACCTTGCTTAACTTTCTGCGTGAACAGCTGCAGAATCTGAACGAAGGTGGCATTGGATCAAGGTGGATTGTGGTAAACTTCAATGCCTGGCGAAATCAGCATGCCCCTCTCCCCTGGTGGGCGTTGTTGCAAAATATTTACAGGGAATGCAGGGGTAAGCTCAACTGTTGGGACTGGTTTCGTGAAGCTTGGTGGCGATTTTGCGCCGGTAACAGGAGTTTTCTTCTGAACGTTGTTATTATCGTAGTTTTTGCATGGATTGTTGCGTGGAAGGTGGGGTGGCCTAAAGGGGACTCGTACAAATGGGTAAGCTCCATACTTGCCCTTGTACTGACGCTCTGGGGGATCATCTCCACGACTGCTCGATTCCTGGTTTTCGGGTCGGCAAAGTCAGCTCAAAGCTTCGTGGATGCCACTACCGGACCGATGAGGACGATCAAGAAGCGCTTCGAAGATCTGGTAAATAGGATTCATCCGTATCGCCTGGCAATATTGATAGACGATCTGGACAGGTGTTCCGGTGAATACGTTCTAAAGCTCCTGGAAGGCATCCAGACTCTTTTTCGGGATGCCCCGGTTGTTTTTGTGGTGGCAGCCGATCGACGCTGGTTGAACGCCTGCTATGAAGCGGGGTACGAGTACTTCAAGCCCCTTGTTCATGCCGACGGAAAATCTCTCGGAACATTGTTTCTCGAAAAGACCTTCCAGCTCTCCACACCTGTGCCCGGTGTACCGCAGGAGGTCAAGGAAGGGTTCTGGAGTCATTTGCTGGGTATCAAGAGTAAAGTGTGTAGGGAAGATTTAA
>JALXAI010000558.1 GCA_026992215.1 Desulfobacterales bacterium
ATATGAAGTTGAGCGCCAACCAGATCGTTTTTTTGAGAGACACGACCTAACACAATTGACAACCCGTCAAAGTCCTGATCGGCGCATTGTGGGATGGATCACAAAGAACAGTTCGCTCTGTTTTATTTACGTGTTTAAAGAGGGACACACTGTAAACAAAGTACCGTTCTTCTGCCCCGGGATTTTCCGGGATGCTGATGGTAGGTTCTTTGTGGCAACCAGCTGGTACCGGTTCGCATGCAAAATTATCGAGTATGCTGGTAAATATGAAAAGTTTCCTATCTCCGTCATAAAACCCATCAAATCATCTGAATATCAAACCGCCGCCACGCGCCCAAAAAGATCCGTCCTGAACTGCGATAAGATTTTTTCCTGCTTCGGGATCGAGGTCAGGCGCTGGGATTTGTCCCTCGAGGAAATGATCGGGGAATACTATCAGGATCGGTGCCGGTGACAGGGCCAATTTTATTGCGTGGGTTTGCCGGTTTTTCCACACCCTGCCCCGGTTTTTATGCAGAAGCAGGGTATTTTATCCGGTTTTCCGTATCTCGTCCCTGGTTTGCACAAAAGATTCAAGGTCTTTCCTGTCAAGAACCCACTGCATCCCTTTCCTGTTCCGGGTGTTGAAAACAAGAGGCCCCTGAACGTGGGGAATGATCTTCTTATCAGGCCTGTCCACCCGGATGATCAGTAAAATGGCAAGGTCGTTTTCGTCAGTAATGCCAAGGAAACTCAGAACGGACTCAGGGACATTGTAACTTATGGCGAAAAGTGACGGATCACAAACTATGAACGCAAGATCAGGGTCATCCACGGCCTGCAGCCAGTTGTATTTGCCGTCTTTGTATTCGATCAGAAGGTACCTTTTCACGTGCTCGAACCCAGGTATTCCCCTGGGAAAATGAAGTACCCTGCCGGGATCTACGTTTATTTCGCCAAATCGAGTCGTATGGATCAGCATGAATCTACCTTCGTAAGTTATTTGAATTCGGTAAACAGCGCTTGAGCGTCATCCATGGCCACAGATGCCGCTCTCAAGTTTTCCTCTTTTATTTTTTGATAAAGTTCCTCTCTGTGAACGGGGATATCCCTCGGCCCCTCGATCCCGATTCGGACCCTGTCTCCTTCTATGGCGGTAACCATTACGATTATGTCATCGCCTATACGAATTGATTGTCCGATTTTTCTACTTAGAACAAGCACTTGATTCACCTTTGTGAAACTGTTAAAAGATATCCGCGATAATGCCTAGGGTTAATCTACCAGTTATTTCACCGGTATTGCAAATAATAGTAGTCACGATGGATAATGCAGAACGTAAGGCTGGGTCGGACGTTAGGGGTATAACGGGAAAATATCTCGTACAATCATCTTCGTAAAATTTTCAAGTCCCGCAACTTTTCGCGATTTGCAGGAATTTTTTCTAAAGTATCCCGATTATGATCCGATAATAATTTTAGAGAGGTGGAGGAAAGAGATGAAAATCAGAGATATAAACAAAACGACCATCGACCGCCTTCAAAAGCAGGATAAAGCCGAGCGAGCGAGACGCTCTCGAACCGGGGATGTTCCGGCGTCCGGCAATACGACCGCCCTTGATCAGGTTAGTATTTCCGCCAGGTCCAGGGAGATCCAGAAGCTGGAAGAGGTGATCGCCAACACGCCCGATGTTCGGGAAAAGAAAGTGGCGGAACTGAAAGAGAAAATCGAACAGGGTAACTACGAGGTGGATCCCGGGGAAATAGCCAGAAGGATTCTCGCGGAAATATGAAAAAAAGAACCAGTAATATTTTACTGGCTCAATAATTTGCGCAACTTTTCATGAGTTTCCCCCGGATGCGCCGGGGTATCCTGTCAGTCTTCCTTCTTCTTTGTTTTATTCTTGTCAGAAGATGTATCTTTCTCCGACTTGTGAGCGCGGGAATCAGCCTTTTTGCCGGCGTAATCCGTCACGTACCACCCGGAGCCCTTCAGATGAAAGGTGCTCAGGGAAATTAGCTTTCGCAACTTGCCCTTGCAATGTTCACACGTGGTCAACGGTGGATCAGAAAATTTCTGCCAGGCTTCAACAACCTTGCCGCATTTGGTGCATTCATACTCGTAGATTGGCACGGTCATACCTCCTCTGAAAGAACGGATTTACCTTCTCCCATTTTTGCCAAAATTATAAGATCGGTTTTGCTTTTGTCAACCTTTTTGAATGATTTTTGCGGAAATGCTCTGCCTGGTATCACTTAAACTCGCTGATCGGTTGAGGGAGCGCAGACCAGTGCCTGAAGCTCGTGAAACCCGCTGTACACTCCCCCTTTCGATAACAGTTCTTCGTGGCTCCCGACTTCGGCTATTTTCCCTCGCTCCATTACAATTATGCTGTCGGCTCTTCGTATGGTGGCAAGACGGTGAGCGATAATGATGCTTGTCCTGTTTGCCAGGGTTGCCTCCATGGCCCTTGTGATTAACAACTCTGTTTCAGTATCAACACTGGCGGTCGCTTCGTCCAGTATTAATACCCCTGGATCTTTAACAAGAACTCTTGCCAGCGCCAGCAGCTGTTTTTCTCCCGCTGAGAGTTCAATACCACCTTCGCCGATTACCGTTTCGATTCCCATGCTTTGTTTTTTCAAAACGGCGTCAAGTCGGGATATCTCGAGGATCTCGCGGAGTTTTTCCTCGGATATTTTCCTGTCGAGCAAAATGTTTTCTCTGACGGAACCCGGTATAATAAACACATCCTGCATAACCAGACCGATTTGTTCACGTAACCATCGGAGTTCGAACTCTTTGATATTGACGTTGTCCAGCAAAATTTGCCCTTCGTCCGGTTCATAAAATCGTTCCAGCAGATTGACTATGGTTGTCTTTCCCGCGCCCGTAGCGCCGACGATGGCCACGGATTTCCCCGGATTTACCTTGAAGCTGAGGTTTTCGATCACCGATTTGCCCGGTTCGTAGCTGAAAGATACGTTTTTGAACTCGACTTTTCCTTCCACTCTTTCAAGCTTCCTGGTACCGGACAAAATTTCCGTTCGGGGTTTTGTGTCCAGAAGTTCAAAAATTCTTTCGGCGGATGCCAGGGCGGACTGGATTATCGAATACTTCTGCGAGAGT
>JALXAI010000559.1 GCA_026992215.1 Desulfobacterales bacterium
GCCTCCACAAGTTTTTCCACTATATGCGCGGGAGTGGGTATGTCGGGATTACCCATTCCGAGGTCTATTATGTCTTCGCCAGCCCTTCTTTTTTCCATTTTAAGTTCATTTACCTGGGCAAAGACATACGGAGGCAGTCTCCTCATCCTTGTAAAATCCTGCAAACACTGTGACATAGACACATCTCCAGGCTAGAAATTTTTTTATTAGGATAACAAAGCTAAAAAAATTGTCAAAAATTATTTGGAAATTCAATTGACAGAAACTCAGGGTGGAGATTAAAATTTCTTCGCTTTTTTACACTGCTGATCTGGGGGATGGAAAATGAGCAAATCAGGGCTTTACAAGGAAGCTGGCGTTGATCTGGATGCTGCCAACGAAATGGTAGATCGCATCAAACCGATAGTTCAGGCGACTTTCCACAGCGGAGTGATTACAGACATCGGTAGTTTCGGGGCACTTTTCTCTCTTGAAAGTGTTGATATAAAAAACCCGGTACTAGTTTCGGCCACCGACGGAGTCGGGACAAAACTAAAAGTGGCATTCATGGCAGGGAAGCACGATACGATCGGTATAGACCTGGTGGCCATGAACGTAAACGATATTGCCGTACAGGGCGCCCAGCCCCTGTTTTTTCTTGACTACCTAGCCATCGGAAAGATAGACCTTGACCTGATTGAAGATATCGTAAAAGGAATAGCCGAAGGTTGCAAGCGGGCAAAATGCAGCCTGATAGGAGGAGAAACCGCGGAAATGCCTGACTTCTACAGGCCGGGTGAGTACGATATGGCCGGTTTCGCGGTGGGGATCGTCGATAATCAGAAGATTATCGACGGATCGGAGATCAGCGTGGGAGATCAGATTATCGGCCTCGCGTCGAGCGGTTTGCATGCAAATGGCTACAGCCTGGTAAGAAAGATAATTTTCGACAGACTAAAAATGTCGATAGACGACATGATTGAACCATGTAACCGGACGGTTGCGGAAGAGCTCCTCGAACCCACGAAGATATACTCTGAATCGATACTCAGCATTACGAAGAATTTCAAAGTAAAGGGCATTGCGCATATCACGGGGGGAGGCCTACCCGATAACATCAGCCGGATTCTTCCTTCCGCCTGCCAGGCGGTAATCTTCAAAGGTAGCTGGGAAATACCGCCCATCTTCGATTTTCTCAAGACTCAAGGCAAGATACCCGACGATGAAATGCTAAGAGTTTTCAACTGCGGTATCGGGCTTGTTATGGTAGTTGGAAAAGAAAACACCGATGAGATTCTGCTGAACCTGAAGGCAGTGGAAGAAAAACCATTTCTGATTGGTGAAATAAGAAAGAAAGAAGAAGACTCTCTTCCGGTGGTGTTTGCAGACAAAAGAGAGGCCGAGGAGTGAAAATCCTGATCAGCGCGTGTTTACTGGGAGTAAACTGCCGTTATGACGGGCGAAGTTCGCCCGGAAATCTTCCTGAAATAAAAGAAAAAGACGTTTGCTTTATCCCGGTGTGCCCCGAACAACTGGGAGGGCTTCCCACGCCCAGATCACCTTCTTCCATCATCGGGGGAAACGGCTTTGATGTTCTGGACGGAAAGGCAAGGGTCGCTTCCCAAAACAACCTCGATGTTACTGACAAGTTTTTAAAAGGTGCGTTTGAGACACTTAAACTCATCAAAAAACTTGGAATTGACACCTGTTATCTGAAAGACAGAAGCCCTTCGTGCGGAATAAGACTCATTTCGGAAGCAACCGGAGAAATCGTCGGACCGGGGGTTACGGCCGCTCTCCTCATCAGGGAAAATCATCAAGTTATCGAAATAAAGGCAAAGGCCGCTCCGTAAGGTCATGGTTAACAGCCGTTACACGGTACTCAAAGCTTGCAGAAAAGCTTGAAAGCCTGCCGGGAAAAGTAGCAGACGATGGCATTCTTGCTGCCAGCTGCCTGAAAACTGCTGTTTTTCGCACCCTTATCAATGGTGAAACGCACCCCTATCCGACCGAGGCTATGATGTCCGGCATCTTGATGCACACTTAATTAAAAATCACCCTCCCCTGCATCCCGCAAACGAGCAGGGAAAGCTCGCCCGGGCAGGCATATCCGTCTGATAAGCCAGCATCGAAAAAACAGGCACCAGGCACCACAGAAGGCATCCCGCACCTACCACAACATTAATTCTTGTCTTAAAACAAAGCCTGTGCTAGATTAAGTTAAAAATCACGGATACTTATTTAAGGACATGAAAGATTGTTTCATTGTCAGCGTAACCGATGCTGAAATAAAAAGAGAGAAAGAAAAGGCCCGAAAGTTGAGAAAATCTCAATGGTGGTACCGCCAGAAAGCCAGGGGAATCTGCCACTATTGCGGGAAAAAATTTCACCCCAGGGATCTCACCATGGATCACGTTGTACCCCTTACGCGCGGCGGTAAAAGCACAAAAGGGAATATAGTGGCTGCATGCAAAGAATGTAACACGAAGAAAAAGTACTTGCTCCCGTGGGAATGGAGGGAATATATTGAAAGATTGAGCGACAGCGCTGAAGTGTAAACCTTTTTTGCAATTAATTTTAGCGTCTATCGAATAAACCTGTTTGCAATTATGAAAACTAACTGCAAAAGTTGCAAGTTCGCCATTTTTTGCTACACGGATCCCGGGGAATGGATCTTCAGAACCAGGGAGGACATCGAGAAAGTTCTCCATGACATTGAGCAATGTCCGACCTACAAAAAGTTGCTATCAAACAAAACAATCAAGCCTTTGCCTCCAATCGAAAACATTTGTAAATAAAATCCTGTTCAAGCGGGAAATACCGAAAATCTAACGCGCAACATGAGTCATGACCAACACCAGTTCTATCCGCCCACCGACACAGGAGAATTCCTTGCGCAAATTTCCGAACTCCCGCGAATGCTTCCGGACAACTGGTGGCTTTCCGACACGTGGCCTGACACCCTTTGCACCCATGCCTCCCTGTCGAACAACGAGTTTGTCTGGGATAGTGTTTTCAAAGCGATTAGAAAAGCTACCCTGAAACCAGGTTACTGGAAAGTCCTCTACCCGTCATTAAATGAGATACAACGCCCCGTTGATCAAAGAATAGTTCACAAGCTATTGTTGTCCTTAAATAAAAGCAGGGCCGCCGGCACTTCTCCTCACTTCGGACTGCTTTTGCGCCGCTTCTTTGTCTTGCTCAGGGCTGATGAAAAAGTATTCTGGCCTCATCTGCTCCTTTTGTTAAAAGGCTTAACCGAAAACAAAAGGTTTCGCGGGAAATCCGGAACAAGAAGGCTTTTCATAAAATACGCGAAATCCCTTTCCTGGAACGCCTGTAAACGATGCTTTGAGCCGAAGCCGTCACGAAACTATCCCGAATCCCTCCCTCTCAATGAGAGCTTTTCCTGGAACGGAAAGGAAAAATCCACCGTTGTTTTTATAAAAGCCCTCATTAAATACCAGGCCAATGAACTCCTCCGGGTTCGAGAAATTTCACGTTCCCTCAGCACGAGGTTTAACCGCCCTTTTTTAACCATGCACAATGCCACCCTGGGTGCTTCTTCCGGATGGGGCATCCAGAGTTTCAGAGACCAAATTAAAAGCCCTGAAATTTACAAGAAATTTTCGGAAGAAGTACACAGGAGACAAGAATATTTTGCAAAAGAACTATCCGGATCGGGTTTCCCTTCCAGGTTGAAAAAGCTCTGGCTTTCCAGACTAGTAGAGCCGAAGGTATCAATCCTGATGCATTACCTGGCAGAGAGCGCGCAATTTGGGACCGCCAGTTCAGCAGCTGCAGAAAAATGGAACAAAGAGATAGCCTCTCGGCTGGGTTTATGCCAGGTAGAAGCGAGTCGCGAAAAATCTCTGGCCCTTCTCCCTGTTCATCCTGAAGTCACTGAACTTTTCCTGGAGCTCCATGTTCGCTGGGCCGAGAGAAAATTAAAAAGATGGGTTGAATGGTACGCATTGCTCATATCACTGTTGTGCGTGGGGGATGAGTTTCTCACTCAAGGTAAAATCAACGCCCTGGTAGTTCCCTGGATAGACAAGTTTTTCATATCTTCAAAACGTAGCAGAGACATAGAGTACCTGGAAGTGCTCTTAGAATTCATTACGACCTTTGCACCTCGAACAAAAGTTCTTTTTATAGACGACACAGCAAAAAAATCGGATCCGAGTCTGAAACTGGCAATACCCGAACTGAATAGACGCCTGGCTCCTCAAAAAATTAAAGGCCTCGGGGTGTTCGACTATGAAATGGATGCCCCGGGAACCCGTTACTCGCTGGAATCGATTGCCGCCGCTTTTCAGGATCACCTGATGGTCGTTATCCGTCCTTACCAACAAGTTTCTAATTACCAGTCTTTTTATCATCTGATTAAAACAAAGGATTTCTCATTTCTCTCGAAAGAAAAGTATGACAGTTCCTGGAAAGATAACCTCGATTTCCTGTACTGGGGGACCCCGATCTTTCCGCTAACAGGCGCCTTTCATTTCGATCCGCTCTTCCACGCTTATCTCTTAACGAAATCAGGACCGGTTCCTTTCGGACATGTTTATCGGGCACTGCTAAAAGAGCACACCGGGGACAAAAAAATTTTTCATCATTTGCCTTGCGATCTATTCGAAAAGTACGGTGAGTTTGCAAACATTCTGTCCGCATAGCCCTGTCCTGGGGGCAGGTAAATTTAATTTGCTTTTTTGGAAGAGCTCATTCTATGATTAAGTATGCCGGGGAAAATTTATAAGGAAAACCACCATATAAAATGATTTTTCGACGACTTTTTAAAAAGGAAAGGCGAAAGGGGCTCCGCGTACCGATCCGGGTAAAGATTTTTTTGAATGTTGTCTCGGACGAAGAATCAAGGATAGAATCTGACTCCGTGGAAGGGGAAATAAAAAACATCTCCATGAAAGGCGCGTGTGTTCTTCTTTCCACCATGACAATAGAAGGACGCCACCTGTTTATGTCCAACGACGCTGGCCTTGAACACAGGCTCGTTCTTTCCCTGCCCGAAGGGGAAGGGGAAGGTTCATTTCCCGTGCCGATAGAAATGAAATGGTACAGAGACGCGGAAGGCGAAAGGCTCCCCTTCGAAGCCGGCGTACAATTCAAAGACTTGCCGAACGACGTTAGACAAAAATTAAGACAGTTTCTGAAAAAACATAACCGTTAAACTTTTCCCAGCGGATCGACAAATGATACTTCCCATTTCCATGATAGAATAGAGTTAAACCACCCTTTAAGCATGGAAATCATCCGGCACAAACAAGCCCGGGTGGATTTCCTCCCAACGTACATCAGCCGGAACATCATTTAGCGACCATGAAACTAGAAATAAATTGACAAACTTTGAGCACTTTTCTATCTTTTCCCAGTATTGCATTGTGACCCTGTGTATGTGACAGAGAAGTTTATCTTCGATTGGGACTCCGAATTATGGACTTCAAGAAAGCACGCGAACGCATGGTAAGAGAACAGCTGATACCCAGAGGAATCAAGGATCCCCGGGTACTCGAAGCCATGCGCAAGGTTCCCAGGCATCTCTTCGTTGATGAAGCCCTCCAAAACCAGGCATACAGTGATCGCCCCCTGCTAATAGGCGAAAAGCAAACGATATCGCAACCATACATGGTCGCGTTGATGACCGAAGCACTGGAACTGAAAGGTGATGAAAAGGTTCTTGAAATTGGTACCGGATCAGGATACCAGACAGCTATTCTGGCAGAACTTGCCGACAAGGTTTACTCGATTGAACGCCTCAGGAGCCTTTCCCAGAAGGCAAGAAAAATCCTGGACAGGCTTCATTACTTTAACGTTGTTTTAAAGGTCGGAGACGGTACACTGGGATGGCCGGAGTATGCCCCGTATGACGCCATAATAGTTACTGCCGGATCTCCGAAGGTGCCAGAACCCCTCGTCGAGCAGCTTGCCGAAGGAGGGAGACTGGTTATACCTGTGGGTGATCCGTATACGCAGGAATTGGTAAAACTTGTAAAAACTCCCGAAGGTATCGAAAAAAAGAGTCTAACCATCTGCAGATTCGTAAATCTTATTGGTAAGCACGGCTGGAAAGAAAGCGAATACTAGAAGATGAAACTCCCACGTGATCCGGTTATAGGTGTTATTGGTTCCGCACAGTGTGATGGTGATATCTACGAAATTGCAAGGGCAGTCGGGCACGAGATTGCCCTTAAGGGCTGTAACCTTGTCTGTGGAGGGCTGACGGGAGTAATGGAAGCGGCGAGCCGCGGCGCCAAAGAAGCAGGTGGAACTACAATAGGTATATTGCCTGGTGACTCGAAAGAGAGTGCAAACCCCTACATCGATATTTGTATTGTCACCAATATGGGTTTCGCAAGAAACGCCATTATAGCCCTGACAGCAGATGCATTAATTGCAATCTCCGGCGGTTACGGAACAATCTCTGAAATAGCCTTTGGCTTGAAGCTAGGAAAATCCGTTTTTTCCCTGCACAGCGACATCAGCGTCACGGGGCTGGTCAGGTGCCAGAGCCCCGGCGAGGCGGTGAGACGCGCGATAAAAGCTGTAAAGAGCGCGGTGTAGTCGGTCTTTCCTCTACGCCCCCGTGGGTCGGTTCCCGGTGCCCGCAACAGTGTATGAAAATCTCCCGGGGAAAAGTTGCAGGTCGCACGTCCTTGTGATCATCCGGTCGGGAATTAGCTGTTTTCCCCGTCTGCCTTCATTGATAAATCCAGGGGAAAAAGTTGGCGCAAGCGGCCTTCTTTCAAAGCATCTGCCAGGGAACACGTGACGTTCCTGTGTATAAACATCCTCGTTGAGACTGCGCTAGACGGCCGGGGCGGCTTCTTCCCTTTTTTTCTTTTTGTATATGAGAATCAGGTTCCTTACATATATGAAACATCCCAGCCCCTGCCCCATGGTGAAAACAATATCGCGTTTCCCTATCGCATAGATCGTCAGTGTAATGCCTCCCAGGATCGAGAGATACCAGAATATCACCGGCACATAACTTTCTTTTTTTCTTTCAGAAGCCAGCCATTGAACTATGAACCTTGATCCAAAGAAGCATTGTCCCAGGAAACCGAAAGCAGTCCAGCTATCGATAGTAAACCCAAACAAGTTCAAATTCACTTTGACTCTCCCACTCTTATTTGACTGTTTTTTATTCTACTCGATACCTCTGATACTTTTTCCATTACTTCCATCTCGTCAAAACTTAGTATTTGCCTCTCCCGGACAACAATTTTTCCGTTAACAATCACATCTCTCACGTCGCTGCCTTTTGCACAGTAAACGAGGTGCGAGTACGGATCATAAACAGGTGCAAGGTGTGGTGCTTCCATCGATAAAACGATCAAGTCCGCAAGCTTTCCCTTTTCTATTGACCCTGTTTTCTTCCCCAGGCCAATGGCAGCTGCACCTCGCCGGGTTGCCATTTCAACCACGGAAAAAGCCGGAACGACGGTCGGATCAGCGGACCATACTTTGTGAACCTTTGCCGTAAGGTCCATGTCTCTTAGCAAATCAAGCCTGTTGTTGCTCGCGCATCCATCGGTTCCAATGCCAACGTTGATACCGGTTTCAAGATACTTCGGCAACGGGGCGACACCTGCGGCCAGCTTCATGTTACTTGAAACAACATGCGATACCCCGGCACCGCTTTCTTTCAACACTTGTATTTCCTCTTCGTTCAACCACACGGCATGCGCAACCAGCGTACGGGAGTCAAGAATGCCCAGGTTTTTGAGATGAAATGTCGGCCTTGTGTTTTTTTCCCCCTCAAATTCCGAAGCTTCGTTTTCTGTTTCAGACAGATGAATCTGGAAAAGCACACCGGCCGAAGCACACAACTCCTTCATTCTGATGAGCGTCTCATCGCTGCAGGTATACGGTGAATGGCAAAAAATCGACGGATAAACCCTATCGGAGAACCTGTGGTATTTTTCGATAAATTTCACCGCGGTAGTATAGTTACTCGAAGGATCCTGCGTATCTGGTGTAGGATAATCCAGAATGCCCTGCCCTACAACCGCCCTGATACCGCATTCGCTAACTGCCTCTGCTACGGCAGAACAAAAAAAATACCCATCACAAAAGGTTGTTATTCCGTTTTTCAACATCTCAGCAATAGCCAGCCTGGTCCCCTGGTAAACCAGGCTTTCGTTCACGTGCTTTGCTTCCGCGGGAAAGATGTGGTCAAAGAGCCACTCTTTCAAAGGCATGTCGTCTGCATAACCTCTGAAAAGCGTCATGGCGGCATGAGTATGAGTATTTATCAGTCCCGGCATGACGAGGCAATTGGTGGCGTCTATTATCGTTTTTGGATTATATTTGCTGGCACAATATGCCGTAGAGAAACCAGCATCAACAATATAATGATCCTTGATTGCCACAAACCCTGGATTGTAGGTTGTTTTGGCGTTATCCAGGGTGAGTACCCAGCCACCCAGAATTACTATATCCACTTCCATCTTATTTTCGTTACCTCGGCTTGATAACGGTGCGTGCAATTTCATCGACATCTCTGATTACCCTCGCGAGCTCCAGTGTTTTTAGTTCACGATTATCCATAACCACCTTACCGTTTATTATCGAAGTCCTCACGTCCGCCGAGGATGCTGTGTAGACAAGATGAGAATAAATATTGTAAACGGGGGTGAGATGAGCCTTTCTGAAATCCACAACTATGATATCCGCTTTTTTCCCTGGCTCCACGGAACCAACTACGCTATCCATCTTTATTGCCTTGGCAGCCTCTATGGTCGCCATTTTTACCACTGTTTCCGCTGGTAAAACCGTGGGATCTCCCGTGGCAACCTTGTGGAGCTTTGCGCAGGTATCCATTTCTCCCCACATGTCAAGGTCATTGTTGCTCGCACATCCATCAGTCCCGAGACCCACCGTGACACCTTTCTCAAGAAGCCTGGGAACGGGGCAAATACCGGAAACAAGCTTCATGTTACTTTCCGGATTGTGGGCAACCCTGGCATCATAACGAGCAAGGATTTCGATATCTTTTTCTGTGAGTTTTACGCAGTGTACACCGATGAATTTTGGAGATAATAAGCCAAGCTTCTCTACATGTTCCACAGGTGTCATGCCGTACTTCTCTTTGACCTGCCTGACTTCGTCATCGTTTTCAGATAGATGTATAATAAATTGAGTGTCATATTTAACGGCGAGTTCATAACACTTTTTCAGAAGTTCTGGCGAACAGGTGTATACAGCGTGAGGTTGAACTGCAACAGTGACCAGATCGTCTCCTGACCACTCTTTTATGAGACCTTCTGTAAATTCGAGCCCTTTTTCAGGAGGACCGTAATTTGGGGAAGGAAAATCGTAGAGCACTTCCCCGATGATCGCCCTCATACCTGCTCTTTTCGCCGCCAGCGCAACCTGGTCAGCGAAAAGATACATATCGGTGAAGGTAGTGGTGCCACCGAGGATCATTTCGGCACAGGCAAGCAGAGTTCCCTTATAGACTATGTCTCGATTTATCTTCTTTTCGGCAGGGAAAATATGTTCATTGAGCCACGTCATCAAGGGAAGATCGTCGGCCAGGCCCCTGAAAACGGTCATCGGAGCATGAGTATGCACATTGATCAAACCGGGCATAATGACGCATCCCGATGCGTCAATCTTATGCTTCGGTTCAAAGGAGGCAACAATTTTTTCTTTCTCACCCACGGCAACAATTCGGTCACCGCGTATTGCCACCGCGCCATTTTCATAAATTGCCCCCGACGAATCCATGGTAACTACTCGACCACCATGAATCAATATATCGGCTGCCTCTTTCATGGTAACTCCTTTCATTTGTTAGCTGATAAACAGCCAGCATATTAACCAGAAAAATGGCATCATTTAAAGCAAAAAGAATTTTTGTCCTCCTCTCGGCATGCAGCTAATTCTGACATCCCTTCAGGCGGGAGCATCCAGATTTTCAAGAACGATTTATTTGATATCTCCGTCTTCCCCATGGATGCACAATTATAACCATGTGATTTTGCTAGATATATCCGGAACAAACGACGCCAACTTTTTCTTGACAGTTCCGCCTACTTTTGTTAGATAATGAGTGCAATCGAAAAGGGACAACACAAGTGAAAACGGAGTAACAGTTCGAAGATAAATTCAGTGAGGTCTTGCTTTTCAAGGGTTTTGATCTTATAGTAATTTTGCTTAATTTATCACCCGGCCAGTTGATCAACCTTGGCGGTTGGTTGGAGAGATAAGTTGGAGTTGTATTATTACTTTGTTTACTTTTCCCCGGTAGCTCAGTTGGTAGAG
>JALXAI010000560.1 GCA_026992215.1 Desulfobacterales bacterium
CTCAGGTCCCGTTTGACTTTTCCTATCACCCCGAAGATTGTTTCTTCCACTCCCCGGATTTCCTTGATAATGCAGTTCTCCGAGCGAAGAACCTGTTTCAGCTTTTCCTTTTCCTCGTTGCTTATTCCTTTCTTTAGTACCAGAATCATTTTTCGGCCTCCCTTTTGTCCTTAAAATAAAAAACCCCGAGGAAATCCTCGGGGTTTATATATTTTCCCACCCCGGGGGGATTCGATTCATCCACCCGGGGCTTATTACTCTATGTTACGCTACGTGCCCGGGTGGACGTTGCTAAAAAACCAAGAAAACGCATAAAAAGGATTGTTAGTAAACATGACTTCCAAAAACTCCTCTATCTTTTTTCCCGATGGTCTTATGCTGGAGACTTCACAGCCCCAGGATAACTACTTTATTTCTCATTGGTTTATTTGTCAACAGAAATTTTCAGTTACCGGCGCACTGCTTTTTACGCGAAAATATTTCTTGAACTGCTTGTTCTGACTTTGCGTTACGCTGGCACGTTAACGAAGGTTTGCTGTCGGGACCATTGATTTATTGAACGTGAAATGAAAAAATAGTTTGACAACCGGCTATTTTTGTTATATTGGTCTGCTGTCAGACCCCAGACCAAACTCAGGGTTAAAATGAAAAGGTTTAAATCGATCAGAAAGCCTTTGCTTTCGGAAGAAGTTGAAAGGCAGCTAAGAGCTTCAATAAATGCAGGCATTTATAAGCCGGGAGATAAGCTGCCTTCGGAACGGGAATTGGTGAACCAGTTTGAAGTGAGCCGGGTGACTGTTCGAGATGCCTTGAGAAACTTGCAGAACCTCGGTCTGATCTCAGTTAGGCGCGGTGTAAATGCAGGGGCGTATGTTTCAGAGCCAACCCCTCAACCCATTACCCAGAGCATAAACAACCTGATCCAAATGAAAAAAGTCAATTTTGCTCACCTTATTGAAATTCGCCTCTATATCGAGCCAGAAGTAGCCCGAACTGCAGCAATTTGCCGTACTTCGGACGATCTCGATACACTAAGCCAGCTGTTAGATCAGGCCGAGAAACATATAAACAGATCACACAAAAAGGCACGCTTATCCAACGCACGATTCCACAAGCAACTGGCAAAGGTTACCAGGAATGCACTTATTGTTTTCCTGTGTGACTCAATCACCCAGGCGTATTGCGCCATGGTAAACGAAATGATTCAAGCGAAGCTGAAACAGGAAGCAATAATGCGGCTTGTCCATGACCACAGGGAAATCCTGGATGCCATTGCCGAAAAAAAAGCGAAAAAGGCGTTTTCGATTGCGAAGAAACATCTTATCAATACATATTTTACATATTGTTCGGTAATGCCGGAAATACGGGACTGCGATGTTAGCAGACGGATCGAGTACCTGGCAGCCAGGGAAGAGCCGTTCCGATAGAGCACGAGACCTTCCCGCTTCCTTCACTCCTTGCCCCACATTCTTTTATTTGTCGAGTAGGTGTGCGAACGCGATACTTTATCAAGCCTGCTCGTAAAGCACGAAGAAGCCTGCGCTTGCTATGATTGGTCTACCGGTAACAAAAAACAGTCACTATCAACGCGATCCTGTCGTGGATTTGTTCCATCCAATGATAGTAGCATGTGCCTCGCCTCCAGGTGGTCAGGTAAAGTAGCCCGGCCAAATTTTTGCCGGTGAAAATGGAATCCGCGGCTTTGGATGGATTTGTGACTTATTTTTATTGACAAAGAGCTAAAAAGTCCTTAATAAGTAGCACGGGTATTTATATAAAAGAGTGCAGCGACGAAGGCTGCGCCCCCATTTTCTCTTCATAAGGTAAAATAAGCCACGAAGGCTTGGGAGCACTCCCGCTTGCGTGGTTTTTTGTGCTCGAATTTCGAGCCTTTTTGTTTTGTGCTTTTTAATTCCGTAACAAGTCTGCGAGGAAAGGTGGTGATAAGGAAGGGAACGAGGTGTAAGCTGTGAGAATCTTTCGGATGAGGTAAGATGTTTTGGTGTTGGTTTTGTAATTCAATGCTTGGATAGGGGATGAGATGATGAGAAATGTTCTAATACTTGTTTTGATACTGATCTTTGCCTTTGTTGGGACGTTACCCTGTTTTGGTGGTGAGCAAGTAGATAAGGCCGAGTTGCAGGAGCTATTGAGAGTAACTAAGGAATTGCGTAACCGCGTGGAACAGCTTGAGAAGAAGCTTCAAGCATACGAAACCAGGGAAAAACAACTGGAAGCGAAACAGCAGGAACTGGAGAAAGCCAGAGAGGAGGTTAGCGGCCTTAAAAAGGCTCTCGGAAACCTGGAATTCGCCGCAGACATTACCATGGTGGCTCAGGGCACCGTCAACAACGATGATAATGCCAAGAGAGCGGGTCTGGAAGGTAAGGACAAGCTTGATGCTGCATGGTCGATGGATTTTGATATAACAAGCAAAATCGGGGAAAAAGGGACCGCTTTCATGAAAATGGAGGCAGGCCAGGGTGACAGCGTGAACGACGAAGTTCGGGCAATTTCAGGCGTCGATGATGACGCCACGGGTTCTTCACATGCCACTGTTGAAGTAACCGAAGCCTGGTACGAACATGCCTGTTCCTCGGTACCCCTGGTTGCAACTCTTGGCAAGGTTGACCTTACAAACTATTTTGACGCCAATGAAGTTGCCAATGACGAAACAATCCAGTTCTTGTCTTCCGGATTCGTAAACAACATGGCCATCGAATTCCCGGACGACAATGGTCTGGGAGCAAGAATTACGTATTCGCCCGGCAAGCTGGTTGATTTGAGCGTAGGTTGGGGAGAGGCCGATGCGAATTTCGAGGACATAGTTGACGATGGTTTCGGGATCTTTGAGGTTGATTTAAAACCTACACTATCCGGAAAGGCGGGTAATTACAGGTTTTATGCGTGGATCAACGGTTACAATCACTTTGATGCCGGGGATCTGAAGGATGTTGCCGAAGGAACCAGAACCCTCGGTGATGTTGATGACAATGAAAACAACTGGGGCGTGGGCTTTTCTTTTGATCAGAGCATCTGCAGAGATGTAACACTATTCCTTCGTGGCGGAATAATGGACGA
>JALXAI010000561.1 GCA_026992215.1 Desulfobacterales bacterium
GTCGCAGATTTCCTGCTCGGTAGCCCCTGCTCGTACCGCATCAATCAGTGCAGGCATCACGTTGTTTTCCCAGCACGGCGGTCCTTCACAGCGCCTTCTCAGTTCGTCCATGCATTTCTGTAACTTTACCTTGTCTCGCCTTTCCTTGAACCTTTGAGTCCTCTCTATTTGCCTTCTTTCAACCTCGGGGTCAATTTTCAGTATCTCCAGGTCCGGCTTGGGAGACGGGAACTTGTTAATGCCAATTATTATCTTTTCTCCCTTTTCAACCTGTTGCTGGAACTTGTAAGCCGAATCAGCTATTTCCATCTGCGGGTAGTCTTTTTCAATGGCTTCTATCATCCCGCCCATTTCGTCCAGCTTCCGGATATACGCCATCGCCTCTTCTTCCATTTTGTCCGTGAGGGCTTCCACGAAGTAAGAGCCTGCGAGGGGATCTATGATGTTTGCCACTCCCACCTCGTCTGCCAGGATCTGTTGTGTCCTCAGGGCTATTGTGACGGCTTCCTCGCTCGGGATCATGTATACTTCATCCAGGGAATTCGTATGTAGCGATTGTGTACCTCCCAGGATTGCGGCGAGAGCCTCTGTTGTAGTCCTGATAATATTGTTGTACGGTTCCTGGGCGGTAAGCGAGCAACCTGCTGTCTGGGTATGAAATCGCATCAGCATGGACCTTGGCTTCTTTGCCTTGAAACGTTCTTTCATAATGCGAGCCCACATCCTTCTCGAAGCCCTCATCTTTGCGATTTCTTCAAAAAAGTCTATATGGGAATTCCAGAAAAAGGATAATCGCCCGGCAAAGGCATCCACGTCCAGACCGCGCTTTATGCATTCTTCCACGTACGTAATTCCGTCATAGATGGTAAATGCAAGTTCCTGAACCGCCGTTGCTCCTGCTTCCCTTATGTGATACCCGCTTATGCTGATGGTATTCCATCGGGGTACTTCATAGGTGCCGAACTCCACCGTGTCCACCACCAGGCGAAGTGATGGCTCGGGAGGCAGCATCAGTGTTTTCTGTGCGATGAATTCCTTCAGGCAGTCATTTTGAATGGTTCCTCCGAGTTTTTTCCTGTCGAATCCCTGGTTTTCTGCGTTGGCAATGTACATTGCCCAGATTACCGACGCGGGGGGGTTAATGGTCATTGACGTGGTAAGTTCCTCGAGGTTGAGGCCCTTGAAGAGAATTTCCATATCTTCAATGGTATCGATGGCCACGCCGCACTTTCCGCATTCGCCCCTGGCAAGTGGTGAATCGGTGTCGTACCCCATCAGAGTCGGGAAATCAAAGGCGGTGCTCAGGCCTGTTTCCCCGTGGTTGACAAGGTAGTGAAAACGCTTGTTGGTGTCCTCCGCGGTGCCGAGCCCCGCGAACATTCGCATGGTCCAGAGCCTGGCTCGGTACATGCTAGGCTGGACCCCCCTTGTAAACGGATACATGCCCGGAAACCCGATTTCCTCGAAGAAATCTTTATCTTTTAAATCAAGAGGCGTGTATAAAGCCTTTACTTCCATGTCGGAAACGGTGGAAAATCGTTCGAGTCTCTCGGGGATTCTTTGCAGCGCTTTCTTGTAAACCTCGAGCCACTCCTTGTATTCTTTCTCCATCCTCTCCAGTGTGCTCTCAGAGAACATCTTCTTGCCCATTTTTAAAACCTCCTGGAAGATTGGTGTCCTGAAATGTGAAGGTTGTGCCACGATACCGATGGGAAATATGCAGGGTAGTAGCTATGGTTCATAATTCCGCATCCAGTTCCAATTCAGCAATAGTCGTTACCACAACTTCTTCAAAATTCAACCCGTACTGTCCGCATCGTTTCGAATATGAAGCTGTCAAGCCTTCAATCTGCGAAGACAGTTTTGTGAGTTTTAAGACAAATAGTAAGGAATGTCAACATTTAAAGAATCTTCGGGATTTATGAAGAGATACAGTATATCAAAGTAAAAGTCAGGGGCAGGACCCGAATCTCCTGGCAGAATAATGGTGGGAGTTGATCCAGTGAGAGTAAACATGAAAAAGCAACAAGATGCAACTTGATTCCAGGTAACTTTTGCTTCCAGCTGTGGCTTCCATGTATCGGAATGGGCGTGTAAGATCGTGAACAAAATGATGACTGCGTCTGGCGTAAGTGTCATCACGGAGAAAGGGCGCTTGAACCGTGCAAAATGAAAAGAAAAAAGCTATATCCTGGTTCTTTCCTTCCATTTTCCTGCCCGGGGTGACGCAATTATGCGGTAGCGACAGTGAATTTCGGCTTTCTTGACTAAGTTATCTTTTGGTGATATGGAACACAATAAGGAGCTTTCCTTCCGAATACCGGAGGTATTGATGGCAAACGTCATAGAGTTCGACAAGAAGAGCAAAGACGTCAAGGCTCAAAAAAACGAGGCTCTCCGACAAAAGAAGATACAGCTTCTGAGGGCGGTATTCCAGTGCACGCGTTGTAGTTTAAAATGTGCGAAATGCGGGAGCCAGATAAACGTATCGGAAAGTGCTTCAGGTGTGGTGCCCACTCCCTACCCTTTCTGTGATAATTGCCGCGAGGAATACATAGAGTACAGAAACAGGATGTCAGGAAAAAGGAACGTGGATTTTTACTGGTATAATGATGAGTGGATGAAGGTATGGGAGACTTGGCTTGAGCATCAAAAAAGCCTTGACGAGTATCGGAAATCAAAAGAATTCTTGAGATTATTAAACGAGTTTAAGGAGCTGTGAGCAGGTCTGAAAAAATTGTGATAGTCCCGGGTCAGAGTTTTTGAAGGAACTGCTTGTGAGAGAGGTGATACTGCCATGATTGGTGGAATTGGTATACCCGAGTTGCTTATTATTCTGGTTATAGTGCTCATTATTTTTGGTGCTGGGAAACTTCCGGAGATAGGTGCAGGCCTGGGGAAAGGAATACGGAATTTTAAAAAGGCTGCCCAGGAAGTTTCAGAGATAGAGGATAAAGGCGACAAGCCAGAAATTGAAGAAAAAACCGCGAAAAAGGCATAGCAGGGCAGACCGGGAAATAAGTTGATCCCCGGGGATGTGCCGGCACTTGTGCCGGCCGGTGCAATCACGGCGTATTCAAACAGGTTTTATCCCTTCTTTTACAAGCCATCCTGCGAGTGTTTCGGGCTGGTTTTGTTCCTGATACCGGGAACTACCCGTTCAACGTGTCTATTTTCTTGATTTTCTGTTCAATTTCCTATAACTTATCCTTGTAATTCCTGGAAAAATGATACCTGTTGAAGTATTCTCATTAATTGGGTATGTGAGAGAGAAACCGATTTGAAGAAATTATTCTTGTAATGGACAGTAAAAGTAAGTTCTTGACATGAGAATGATTTGCCTTTAGAATCACATGCCTTTTGCGAAGCCCCGCTGGGCTGGCTGGGGCGAGAGCTGCCGGATTGCAGAGAATAAAATAAAATGTTCGAAAATTTAACAGAAAAGCTAAATAGAGTATTTAAGACCCTCAAAGGTCAGGGCAAGCTGACTGAAAAAAACATTCAGGATGCTCTGAGGGAAGTGCGTCTTGCTCTACTTGAGGCTGATGTCCATTACAAGGTGGCCAAAAATTTCGTGGCTTCCATCAAGGAAAGGGCCATCGGCCAGGAGGTGCTTTCGAGCCTTACTCCCGGGCAGCAGGTCATAAAAATCGTAAACGAAGAATTGACAAAGTTGCTGGGAGAAGAAGCGGTACCCCTTGACCTGATGGGGAGACCGCCCATCTGTTTGATGCTTGCAGGCTTGCAGGGCTCCGGGAAGACCACCACGGCGGCCAAGTTAGCAACATACCTGAAGAAAAACAATCACAGGCCCTGCATGGTGGCTGCTGACGTCTACAGGCCCGCTGCCATCGATCAATTGAAAACGCTTGGGAGACAGATTGATGTACCGGTTTATTCGGATACTGAGAAAAATGACCCCGAGCAGATCTGCGCCGATGCTCTTAGTTTCGCAAAGCAGGCGGGCCATAATATAGTGATAGTTGACACCGCCGGGCGTCTTCACATCGACACAGAGTTGATGGAGGAACTGCGCCGTCTTAAGGATGTTCTCGAGCCCAACGAAATTTTGTTTGTTGCGGATGCCATGACCGGGCAGGATGCCGTTAACGTGGCTTCCGAGTTCGACAAAGAGCTCGGTATCACCGGCGTGATACTGACCAAAATGGATGGTGATGCGAGGGGTGGTGCGGCTCTTTCGATACGGGAAGTCACGGGGAAACCGATAAAGTTCATAGGTACCGGCGAAAAAGTCGATGCCCTGGAAGTGTTTTACCCTGACCGGATGAGTTCCAGGATCCTCGGGATGGGAGACGTGCTCACGCTCATCGAGAAGGCACAGGAATCTTTTGACGAAAAACAGGCTCTTGATCTTGCCAGGAAGATTCGGGATGACTCCTTCACCCTCGAGGATTTCAGGGATCAGCTCCGCCAGGTGCGCAAGCTCGGTTCTCTTGAGCAGATTTTATCCATGCTCCCCGGGATGTCAAATTTGAAGCAGATGAAAAATTTCAAGGTTGATGAGAAGGAACTTGTTAGGGTAGAGGCTATCATTAATTCAATGACGCCCGAGGAAAGAAGAAATCATTCCATAATAAACGCCAGCAGGAGAAGACGTATTGCAAGGGGTAGTGGCACCAGTATTCAGGATGTGAATCGGTTGCTGAAAAATTATGTTCAGGCAAAGAAAATGATGCGTCAGCTCACTGGCGGAGGAAAAAAAGGCAAAAGAAAACGTATTAGGAAAAGTAAATCCATGCTTCCGTGGATGTAGGTTGATATCGTTTAACCAGGTGAAAAGTAAAGGGGGATAAAGCAGATATGCCTGTTCGAATTCGATTGGCCAGAAGAGGAGCTAAAAAACGACCATTCTATCGTATAGTTGTTGCTGATTCTCGAGCACCTCGGGATGGTAGATTCTTAGAGATTTTAGGGTATTATAATCCGCTTACTGATCCGGCGGAGGTTCGTGTTGAGACTGATCGGCTGCGGGATTGGCTACTCAAGGGAGCAGAACCTACTGATACTGTTCGAAGCCTGCTGAAAAAAAATAAATACCCTTATTCCAGGAGCACTGCGCTCAGTGACTCTTAAACCAGTTCTTATTGAGAGTGGGGGTGATTATGTTAAAGGAACTGATTGAATACATTGCAAAGGCGCTGGTAGACAACCCGGAGCAAGTTGAAGTCTCTGAAGTTGAAGGAGAGCAGACTTCCGTAATCGAGTTGAGGGTAGCCAAGGAAGATCTCGGTAAGGTTATAGGCAAGCAGGGTAGAACCGCTCGTGCAATGCGAACCATTTTGAGTGCAGCTTCAACGAAGATCAGAAAACGGGCCGTTCTGGAAATTATTGAATAGTGACATGGACTCAAGGGAACTGGTTCCCGTAGGGAAAGTTCTGAAGGTTCATGGCATTAAGGGAAAGGTAAAGGTTGCCCCGCTGGGAGAAACCCTGGAGCAGTTACAACGGGGGAGAATCGTTTATGTTCGTGATCCCGACAGGGAGTGGCGCTCCCTGGTGGTGGAAAATGTGCAGAGACAACCCCGATTTTTAATAATGAGCTTCAAGGGTATATGGCAAAGGGACCATGCGGAATTCCTGAGGGGCAAGGAGATTTACTTTCCCGCATCCCAGCTTCCGGAACTCGAAGAAGGTGAATACTACCATTACCAGCTGGTCGGGCTGGAGGTGGTGGACCTCAAAGGTAGTTCCCTGGGGAAGCTGGCAGAAATAATTGAAACGGGAAGTAATGACGTATACGTGGTGAAAACGGCAGAAAAAGAGATATTAATTCCCGCTATTGAAAGTGTAGTAAAAGATATTGATCTTTGCAAAAAGACAATGACTGTGGATCTTCCGGAAGGTTTGACGGAATGATATTTGATGAGAATTGAAGTATTGACGCTCTTTCCGGAAATTTTTTCTTCTCCGCTCGAACACAGCATTCTGGGAAAGGCCCTTCAGAAGGGCCTTTTGAATGTAAACGTGAGAAACATACGTGATTACGCATTTGATAAACATCGCCAGGTTGATGACAGGCCTTTCGGCGGCGGTAGCGGAATGTTAATGAAGCCGGAACCCCTGGCTGCTGCAATAGATGCGGTGAGAGGAGAAGTTCCCGGAATACGGGTTATCCTTTTAACACCCCAGGGGACTCTGTTTGACCAGGCTAAGGCCGGGGAGCTTGCTTCTTTGGAGAGCATGGCCTTGATCTGCGGAAGATACGAGGGTGTGGATGAAAGGATAAGGAAGCACTGGGTGGACGAGGAATTATCGATTGGAGACTACGTGTTAAGTGGCGGAGAATTTGCAGCGCTGGTTGTAATCGACGTGATAGCACGCCTGTTGCCCGGGGTGCTGGGAGATAAGGAGTCCTGTGTGGAGGAATCGTTTTCGGATGGGCTTCTTGAGTACCCGCAGTACACGAGGCCGCGGAATTTTAAGGGTTATGAAGTGCCGGAGATCCTGCTGTCAGGAAACCATGAAGCAATCAGAAAGTGGCGACGCAGGGAGGCTCTAAAGCGCACGCTGGAGAGAAGACCGGATCTCCTGGATTTTTCGGTACTCAGCCACGAGGAGAAGAAGTTTATCGAGGAACTCAAATCCGGGAAAAGAGTAGCCGGTTCAAATTAATAAATATCAGGGGCAAGATGCGGTGTGGATAAGCCGATTTCAAAGGAGAGGTGCGGGAAAGTCTATCTTGCTCTTTTGCATCACCCCGTTTTAAACAAAAACGGGGACGTGGTGATCACGGCACTCACAAACCTTGATGTTCATGATATTGCGAGAGCCGCAAAAACCTACGGGGTTTATAAATTTTACGTTGTGACCCCTTCAGAGTCACAGCACAGGCTGCTAAATAGAATACTGGCCCACTGGACGTCGGGTTTTGGCGGAGAATACAATCCGACAAGAAAAGCCGCTCTTGAACTTGTCAGCGCGGCATATAGCCTTGATGAAGTGAAAAAAAAGATAGCCTATGGAAGTGGTAAAAGACCGCTGGTTGTTTTAACCAGTGCAAAAAAAAGGGAAACAACCATCTCGTTTGGCAGTATCGGAAAGAGGTTGGCGGAAGGCGAGGACCTACTTCTGGTTTTTGGAACCGGATGGGGCCTGGCGAAAGAAGTACATGAAAAAGCCCACTTCTTGCTTGAACCGATTTGTGGTGTGGGAGAATATAATCATCTTTCGGTCAGAAGCGCAGTTTCTATAATTCTGGACCGCCTGTTCGGCAGATGATTGAAAGATATGTGGATAGTTGAAATGCAGGAGGAATCAATGGGTGCAAAAAACGAAATCATCTCAATGCTGGAAAAAGAGAGTATGAGAACCGATATCCCGGAGTTCAGAGCGGGAGACACGGTAAGGGTACATGTCAGGATCAGGGAAGGGGAGAAGGAAAGAATCCAGGTCTTTCAGGGAGTGGTTATTCGAAGACATAACAGGAACCAGCTGACAGCGACCTTTACGGTAAGAAAAGTTTCGTATGGAATCGG
The DNA here is from genome assembly GCA_026992215.1 of Desulfobacterales bacterium. Taxonomy (GTDB): domain Bacteria; phylum Desulfobacterota; class Syntrophobacteria; order B119-G9; family B119-G9; genus B119-G9. Next base: position 7,497 of record JALXAI010000561.1, read on the forward strand.
TGTGGAGAGAATATTCCCGTTGCATTCACCGATGATTGAAAAAATAGAAGTTGTAACCAGGGGCAGGGTAAGACGATCCCGGCTCTATTATCTCAGGAATCTCAGAGGAAAGGCTGCAAGAATCAAGGAAAGAAGGTAAAATAACAACTCCTGGCGTCCCCTGCGGAGTAACCGGTCTCCGCAGGGCGCGAGTTAATGGCAAATGGGGTTTTTCCTTTTCCTCTGCAGGTGTATGGAAAATTCGGACCATAGATTGCGATGGAATGCCCCCCTAAAATGAAACAACTCAGGCTTCCTTTCCTTGCTGATCAGGATGCATGTCATCTGGAACGCCTTGCCAGAAAACGGGGCTTTAAATACGTTGCCGGTGTTGACGAGGCGGGACGGGGACCGCTTGCAGGGCCGGTGGTGGCCGCCGCCGTGATTCTCCCGGATCAAATTTCAATATCAGGCATTGATGACTCCAAGAGACTGTCGCCCGCCAGGCGGGAGCTTCTCTACAAGATGATTCGTTCGGAAGCGCTTGCCATAGGTATTGGAGTCGCTTCTCACGAAGAAATAGACAGCTATAATGTATTGCAAGCAACTCTCCTGGCCATGAAGCGAGCCGTGGCGCGCCTGGAACCTGCTCCCGATTACATACTCGTAGACGGCCTGCAAATAATACCTGGGCTTGACATGGCACAGCAGGCGATTCCGAAGGGAGATCAAGTCAGCATATCCATCGGTGCTGCTTCTATCGTGGCCAAGGTGGAACGAGATATTATCATGGACAGGTACCACGACGAATTCCCCATGTATAACTTCAGGTCGAATAAGGGGTACAGTACCGTGGAGCACAGAAGGGCGATAGGAAGGTACGGGTACTGTCGCATACACAGGAAGACCTTTACCGGCGTAAAAGAGCTTGTCGGCAGAAAGAAGCCGTACAGGCATGGAGCATGACTATGCCTGCAGGCGGTGGATCGACAAGAATCAGACTGGGAGCAAGAGGAGAAGACGTAGCCGTATCGTATCTGAAAAAAAACGGCTACAAGATAGTGGAAAGAAACTTTCGATGCGTGCTCGGCGAAATTGATATAGTGGCCTATGACGGAAAAACCCTTGTCTTCGTGGAAGTCAGAACCAGGAAATCCAGGCAGTTTGGAAGCCCGATATCTTCTGTATCCTTCAGGAAACAGAAAAAATTGATTTCGCTTGCAAATTTCTACATCAAAAAGCATCGTCTCTTTGATAAGCCCGCGCGCTTTGATGTAGTTGGAATAACCCTCGGAGAAAAAGACAATTGCACGGTTGAGCTGGTCAAAAATGCATTTTCCGATTTTACTTCACCAGGCTATCAATATCGCGGGTATTGAGCAGGAATTGTCTCTTCGGTAAATGGTCTCGTGGCTGGCAAAGACAAAAAAATCTGGAAATCCACTCACCTGATATCGTTAGTGCTTCTGCTGTCTTCTTTGTTTAATGCTGGATTCCCTCCCCGGTCCCTTGCCTTAAAGCCCGACCAGGTCCTGGTCATCGCCAATTCCGGGGCTCCCGGGAGCGTTGATCTTGCCTGCTACTACATGGAAAAAAGGGATATTCCTAAAACCAACCTCTTAAAAATAAAAATTGCCAACAAGGAACGCTGCAGGAGGAGCGAGTACAGGAAGCTGATTCTTAATCCCTTGAGAAGATACCTGGTACTGGCGGGAAACAGCGATAATCTTCGCTGCCTGGTCCTTGTCTATGGTGTTCCGCTGGTCATAAAACCTGACAGCCTTGATAGAACGAAAAGAAGGCAGGTGAAAGAGAAAAGGGAGCGACTCAGGGCGCTGAAGGTTTCTCTGGAGAAGGCCAGGAATTCAGTAAAAGACAAAAAGATCATCGAGGATCTCAGGAAAAAAATAAGGAAAATAAAAAGAGAAATTCAAAAAATCAGTGAAACAGATCAGGTTGCCTCCGTTGATTCCGAACTGTCCCTGGCGAGGTTTGACAGGTACAAGCTGTCGATGTGGCTCCCGAACCCATACTTTGTCGGCTACCGGGGTAGCGTTTCCAAGCTGGATGCCTTTAGGGAGCGAGTCTTCATGGTGAGCCGGATTGATGCTCCCGACTACCGCACTGCAAAACGAATTATCGATGATTCGATTACCGTGGAAAAAACGGGACTCAGGGGTATTGCTTACTTCGACGCGAGGTATCCGAAGGTTGGAAAGTCCCCTTCCATGTATGGCAAGTACGACCTGTCTATACGGAAAGCGGCGGAACTGGTTCACAAAAGCGGTGCCATGAAGGTTGTGCTGGACCTTACACCTGAACTTTTTCGGCCGGGTTCATGCAAACACGCGGCCCTATACTGCGGCTGGTACAGTCTTGCCCATTACGTGGATGCCTTTTCGTGGGTTCGGGGTTCTGTAGGTTACCATATAGCAAGTTCTGAATGCGTATCTCTACACGAAAAAGCAGCTTCGTACTGGTGTATCAAAATGCTTCAAAAAGGTGTTGCCGCGACCCTTGGCCCGGTGGCTGAACCATACCTCAGAGCCTTTCCGCCTCCCGATCTGTTTTTCAAATTTCTTCTTGAAGGAAAACCGCTCGTTGAAGCCTACTTCCTGTCCAAGCCCTTCGTGTCCTGGAGGATGGTAC
>JALXAI010000562.1 GCA_026992215.1 Desulfobacterales bacterium
ATATGGCACAATTATAGGCGGATCTTCGACCCTGAGCTAGGTTCCAAGTGTTAAGTTTCAGGTGAGAACAACTTGCTGCAACGCGGCAGGGCTCATTTCTGCAATCGCCGGGCGCATATTGAAGAAATGAAAAACTTTTTCTGTATGTACCTTGCTTGCCCTGTTAAGTCCCATTGTGCCATTTAACCGGCGTATCTTTGCAGTTTCAGAGCCAGGCGTTGTCCTGAGCCTGCCAGAGGGTTATATCCCCGAATCTTGGCTGCTCCTCCGCTGCCTTATGTATTTCTTGAAGCTTACCGACTTATCTCGACATCTTCTGCTTTTACTAATTAAAGACTTGACTATTTTGTTATTTTATTGAGATATTGTAGTTAGATAACGTTGCCAATTTTGTGCCCTCTGCTTTTGCGGTTATTTTTTCCAATTGAGTGGTAAAGACCTTGACATGGGAAAACAATTACGTCCATGTGTCAGGAAAGGCTCCGTGGAAAAAGGTACGAGTATACCTGATAAGCTCTTTTTTCGAATAGGCGAAGTAAGTGAGATAGTTGGAGTTGAACCGCATGTGTTGCGGTACTGGGAATCGGAGTTCAAGGTTTTGCGTCCTACGAGGGTTGGGTCAAGACGGCGGCTTTACCGTCGGAAGGACATAGAGCTCATCTTGAAAATTAAGGAGCTTCTATACGAGAGAAAGTATACCATCGCGGGTGCAAAGAAGGTGCTCAGGGGGAAAGCCGTTTTGCCCAAGAGCAAAAAGAGCGTGTCTGTTTCCAGGGACAAGCTGGAACAGATAGTAAGAGAACTCAGGAGTCTAAGGGAATTTATCGAGTAAGAATAACGGGTGGATATTTGCAAAACCCCAATGGCACAGACGTAAGTATATGAACTTACAGGGTAATTTTTATTTGCGTTTTTTGCTTCTGATTTGTTATAGATATTGGCTAGATGAGTTTATCAAAAGAGTCGGGTGGAAGATCGAATAAAGCTTTTATTAGCTTTGGGGATATTATGGGGCAATAATCAAAAAACTCTGTAGGATTAAGGGGAAAAGAACCCATGGATTTAGTAATGTCAAAGGAGGCTGTAGCAGGTATAGTCCGAGTACTGGATGAGCACCTTTTAAGATCGGGTGCTGATTGTGTTTTGCTGGTAGACCAATCAGGAAACCTGATAGTTAATAGAGGTGATCCGTCCAACTTGGATGTGGTGGCTTTGGCAGCGTTATCCGCAGCAAATTTCGGGGCAACTGCTGAGATTGCCAAGCTAATTGGGGAGGAGGATTTCACCTTACTTTTTCACAAGGGCAAGAAAGAGAATATTCATTTTAGCAGGGTCGGCAAGAATTATCTTCTCATTATACTGTTCAACAAGGATGTATCGTTGGGGTTGATTCGATTGAAGGTATCCAAAGCATTACCTCAGATACTGCCGTACCTAGGCGAGGAGTAAAGGGTCCGTGGCTTTTATAGATTTAAGTAAAGGTGAAGTCCAGTGCAAGATTGTCTACTATGGTCCCGGAAGGGGGGGGAAGACCACCAACTTGCTGTACATACACAGGGCAATGTCGGAGAAGATCCGGGGCAAAATGGTAACTATAGACACCAAAGGTGATCGTACTCTTTTTTTTGATTTTTTGCCCCTGGCTCTGGGGAAAATTCATAACTTATCGATCAAGATCCAGTTATACACGGTTCCGGGCCAGGTAATGTACAACGCAACCAGGAAACTGGTTTTAAAAGGTGTCGACGGATTGGTTTTCGTGGCAGATTCTTTAAAGGTTCAGAAAGACAAGAATATTCAAAGCCTTGAAAACCTGAGGGAAAACTTGGCGGATGAAAATATAGATCTGAAAGACATCCCGCTGGTCATGCAATATAACAAGCGGGACCTCGCAGAAGCAAATATCCCGTTATTATCGATTGCGGAGATGGATGCTGATCTTAATAGCGAACTTAAAGTGCCCTGGTTTGAGGCGAGTGCTTTGAAAGGGCAAGGTGTTTTTGAAACACTGCGGGAAATAAGCAAGAGAACCGTGAAGCAGGTTAGTCGTAAGCTCCTGTCCAAGTAAAGAGCGGTACACCGGGAATATTTGCTTTCCGCACCTCTGATTTATGGAGGAAATGATGTCTGAAAAAGAAAAGATAGAGAAAGTAGAAAATAATAAGGATGTTGAGATCAAGAAGTTCGAAGAGGAAATAGAGGAAGCAATCGATGAACTGTTTGTTCCTCTGGCAGGGGACTCCAAGGGGCAATCCGGGGATGGAAGTAGCGTGGTGCATGCTGAGGGTCCGAAGGTTCCGGAAGAGGCAGGGACGAAGGGGCGCGAGGAAAAGACTAATGATGAAGACAAAGTAAAGATACCGAATCTTGAGTCCTCCATAGAGGCGGCTATTGATGAGCTTTTCGTAGATACAACTTCGAAAACGGACAAAGAAACAAAGTCACCGGAGGTGGTGTCGCCTCAAAGTGCTGAAGGAAAAGGCGACCAGGAAGAAAAGCCTGAGGCTTCTGTTTCTGGGGAAGGTTCTGAGGAGAGTGTTGCATCTGAGGATCAGTTGTATGCAGAAGTTGTGGATTTGTTAAAGGAGAAACTGCTTTCTCTCGATTGGGAAATATCGGCGGCCAACATCAGAGCTATGGAGAAGGCTCTCAACGAACTTCCGCCGGAGGTTACGAGTAACGCTAAAATAGTGTCCATAGTTCGCATGATGCAGGGCGTTCTAAAGTACCTTGCAACTGTAAGGTACTCGGCGTCGCCTCTTTCAATCCAGTTTTTGCGGGATGCGATGGAGGCCCTTGAAAAGTTAATGATTTCGCCTGCGGTTGGTGATGAAGAAGGGAAAAAGATAATAGGAGAACTGGTCAACAAGTTCAGGCGGTTGAAGTATGAGGCGAAAAAGTACCAGAAGGTGAAGGTAAAGAAGGAAATTACCGAAAAGAAAGTTGAAGAACACGAACTGCCAGAAGAAGTAGTCCCCGATGTTCTCGAACATGTTGGTGAGATCCAGAAAAGTCTCAAGGCCATTGTGGACTACAATAAGAAAATCAAGGTCTGCATCAACAGGGTTCAGAATCTCCTAAGCAGGTACGAGAGACTCCAGGCTGTTCTGGAGCGCAAGCCTGCGCTCGCGAAAGTATCCAATTATTTTGGTGAAACCACCAGGGGAATGGTTCAGGAAATTAACGGAATTGAGGGCTACCTGCGTGAACTGAAGGAGATCTTTGAGCACAGTAGCAAAGTCATAGAGCAGCACAAAGAAATTCTGAAAAAGAAAGCAGTTAAGAAGGTTCCCGCAGAACCGGCTGGAGAGGGGGAGACTGAAAAACTTGTTTCGGAGAAGGCACAGGAGGATACATCCGATGATTTCGGGTCACGGGGCAGAGAAGACGTTGCGGGAACTGCAGACGATCAGAAACCGGTGGTACCGGCGCCTTTAGAAGGTGATAGTGCGAAAACAAGCGGCGGTGTCTTGCTGGAGCCCGTTGGGGGAGAAGGCCTGGACGAAGCCGGTGCAACTGCAGAAGCCGGGAATGTTGAGCCTGCAACGGCGGATTTAGAGGCGGCGGAAGAGGAGGAAAAGATTCCAGAGATTGATATCCCGGAACCTGGGGAAGCACCGGTAGCTGAAACCGTCGATGGGCAAGAACGGGAGTTAGAGGTTTCCGATGACGTAGCGGAAGAATCCGCTGAGACGGAGTCTCCGGAGGTCCCTCCCGCGGCCGAAAGCGAAACGACGGACGGGGAAGAAAAAGCCGGCGATTCTGAATCGAGTTTTGAGTCTGTTTACCTGGTCACGGTAGCTGGACAGGTCGTTGCAATTCCAAGTAAGTTCGTCGCCAACGTATATTGCCTGCCCGAGCGAAAAATAGGCCTGATAAATTCCAAGGGTTACGCTTTCCTAAAAGAGTTGAAGCCTTTTTACAGGAGTATAAAGTCTGGGCTGTGTGGTCCTCTTGCAGAAAAATCTAAGGGTGAACTTAAGAATTTGAAAGCTGACGTGGTAAAACTCGATTTAAGATCCGCGAATGTTGACGAAGATGTTCCCCGCAGACAGAAAGGTATTGTTCTTTTAAGCAACGGAGAGCAGGCTGCTTTACTGTGCACGGATGAACGCGTATCAAAGCGTCCGACGCCGGTCACCAACTTTGAGGGCGATCATGGTGATGGTTACCTGTCAGGTAGAGTGGAAATAGAAGGCCAGTTCAATGTTCCTGTTATCAATGTTGAGAAAATACTTTTACAAGTGGCCAATTGATTGCTGAATGGCTATTCTGGTACCTGATGACCAACTTATGCACGAAGATAAAGTAAAAGATGTCAGAGGAGCATACCGAACAAGAACATTTCCAGCCGATTCCAAGCCCCTTCGATGTTCGGATCCAGGAGGCCGACTTATACATAACCCATGGACTGTATGACGAGGCCGCTTCTGCCTATCAAAATCTGCTCGAGGATATCAAGAACGGAGACCTTGACAGCAAGGAAAAAAACAGGCTTATCCTGCTTGTTCAGGAAAAACTCAACAAGGCCATAGACAAGAGTACCTCCGGCGAAATCGAAAGTCCTGTCCCCCCTGCTCAACCGGAAAGTGAAGAAGTGGATCCTGCCAGGTTTTTCAACGAAGGACTGGCGCTGAAAGACGTCGATTTGTTCGAAGAAGCCATCGCCGAGTTTGAACGGGCGGTGAAAATGGGCCATGATAAATTTGAATGCTATGAACAGATCGTCGAATGTGCTCTGGCTCTTGAAAAAAACGAGCAGGCTCTTGAGTTTGTGGAAAAAATTCTCGAACTCGAGGAAATTGACGAGCAGGAGAGGGATAAAGCCAAGCTTCGGGCTGCGGAAATAGCGGATAGGGCGGGAGATTACCAGCGGTCGTTCGAGTACTACAGTGAACTCTGGTTGAAGGACCCAGAAGCTTACGGGGAAGTAAAGGAAAGACTGGATGACATAAAAGAGAAGCTCAAAAAAGAACATATGGACAGACTGAAGCAATTCATAGAATTGGGAGACATAGTAGAGTGCAGGGTGTTGCTTGAAATCCTGGCCAAGGAACTGGACGCAACCAAGGAAGAACTTTCTCCGTACTGTGAAAAACTTGGATTTCCCGTAAGTGATATTTTTCTTGATATTGTTCCTGTTGACGGAAAGGTGGATACACTTGCTGGTGATGCTCATAAGCGTGACACGTCTTCCGAGCGGAAGAAAACCTCTGTTCAAGTAGTTAAGGAACTGGGACTGCCGGATGTTGAAAGACCTGGTACCAGGCCTGCCCCTAGAGCTTCTTCCAAAGGGTTTGATATTTCCGACCCCTCACTGATTGGGACAAAGCTTAACACCATTGAGCAGGACCTGTTGCCTCCATTGCTGAGAAAACAATCCGCCGGCGAATACACCGTTGTGCGTGGAGTGGGGGAAGGAAATACATGCCTTGCCCTCGAAGTAAAGGAGTCTGGTTCCGGCAGAACGTTTATAGCCCAGGGCCTCGTTGCCGCCAGCGGGAAGATAGCCAATAACGTGGAATTTTACGTGAAATGGGCGACTGTTATTTCCAACATGAATTGCAAGCAGGTGGCGAAAATCCACGACGTGGCAATTCTTGACAAGCGGCCTTTTTTGATAATGGAACACCTGGGCCCGTCCCTCGATAAAGTCCTGGAAGAAAACGATGCCCTGCCGGTGGAGATGGTACTTGAAATCAGCCACAACCTGTTGAAGGGCATTGCCTACTGTCATACGCATCTTGGCCTTGATGGTGAAAGGCACAAGGTGTACCACCTGGATCTGCGGCCCAGCAGGATTCTATGGGATCCTCGCAGAAAGGGAAGACAGAAAGTAATAAACCAGGGGCTTCTTACCCTTCTCGCCGGTGACATCGATTCGTCTCTCTGCTACGGGATATTTGATTGTCCACATCACCTGCTGGCTTACAAGGCTCCGGAACAATTCCAGCCGGAGTTGCTCCTCAAGCTTCATCGCCCTCCCGTGTGCACGGATATCTATGCCATAGGTGTCGTGATGTATGAAATGTTAACAGGATGCACACCTTTTGTGGGTCCTACTTACGACGACTACATGACCCAGCACCTGACCAGGTATCCAATCCCTCCGAAAGTGCTCGTTTCAACTATTCCTGAAGACCTTGATGCCATTGTATTGAAATGCTTGCGGAAAAAGCCGATGGAACGGTGGCGGAGCGTCACTGAACTCGAGCTTGCCCTGGAAAAGGTAAAGATCTGATGCGGTGGTGCTAACAAAACATTCGAGGAAAGATCCTGAGCATCACCATTAACCCTTTTGCCCTGGATTTCCAGCTCTTACCGGCAACTATTTCAATGGCTCCTTTAAACGCTTTGTACAGTTTTTTGCTGTACGGATGCCACCAGAGTCCCTTATTGGCAAAAGACAACAAATCATCGATTATTACCTGGGCCTGTGTCATCTCTTCCAGGCCTATTTTCCCGTGGGTCCTGCCGATCCCGGACTCCTTGAAACCGCCCCAGGGCGTTTCCGGCATTCCGTGACTCATTAGGTGGTCATTAATTGTGATTATCCCCGCCTGGATCTTGATTGCTATTTCCCTGGCTCTTTTCCTGTTTTTCGACCATATCGAGGCAGTTAGCCCCATGGTTGACGCGTTTGCACGGGAAATAGCTTCACTTATGTCTCTGAAGGGCATTACCGGAAGCACGGGGCCAAACGTTTCTTCCATCATTATCTTCATCGTATGATCTACGTTGACCAGGACAATGGCGGGGAAAAAATTGCCTGAGTAATTCCCGGGGATCTCTGCCTGTGCATATATCCTTGCCCCCTTGCTTAAGGCATCGTCGACATGTTCCTTGATAATTTTCAATTGTCTGGCGGTAGTAATAGCTCCTATGTCCACTTCAAAATCAGTGTCCGGGCCGATTCTGAGACCTTCAACTTTTTCCCTAAGAATCTGCAGGAATTTCTCGAACACGGCTTCATGCACATATATTCGTTCTACTGCTCCGCACGATTGTCCTGCATTCTGTAGACCAGCCCACACGGCTCCCGCAACCGCCCTTTCAAGATTTGCATCTTCGCATACTATCATCGGATCGTTTCCGCCCAGCTCCAGGCAAAAGGGCGTTAAAGTATCGGCCGCTTTCTTCATAAGCTCTTTTCCAACCCTGGTTGAGCCGGTAAAGAACAGTTTGTCCACGCCCGCGTTGAGAAATGCGTCTCCGGCCAACCTTCCGGGCATGTTTATGTAGTTGAATAAGCCGGCAGGCAGTTTCGCTGCTTCTATTGCCTCTCTAAGCTTGTGTCCCACTTGTTGTGTTTCCGTTGAAACCTTAAGAATTACTGCATTTCCGGCCAGGAGCGCCATAATTACTTCTGAAAATGGTATGGAGAAGGGATAATTCCACGGGGATATAATGCCAACCACACCGTACGGAACGCGCCGGATCCTGCTTACTTTATTGGCCAGCAGCATGGTGGACGGCAAAATGTGCCGCTCTTTTAAAAATTTGTAAGCCTTACTGCAATAGTAGTTTGCCGCAAGAACCGCGGGCAAAACTTCGGTAACCAGTGCATCGATGCGAGTCTTACCGTTATCCCTGGAAATGGTATCAGAGATATCATCGGCATGCTCAGAGATAAAATCTCTTATTCTGATAATGTAAGAGGCTCGTTCTTTTATCCCCAGCGATGCCCACCGTGGCTGAACTTCCCTGGCCCTGCTTATAGCCTCTTTGACGTCTTCATCTTTATTCTGAAGGAATTCAGCCAATTTTTCGCCTGTTGCTGGATTAAAAGAACCAACAGTGCCCTTGCTTGCAAGCAGATTTTTCATCTTGTAGTTCCTTTTGATGTGTTAAGAAGCGGTTTTCCACGAATCTGCAGACTTTACCCGGTGACAGCGACAATCATCGTTTACTTTCTTCCTTTAAATTCGTCCATGCTTTTATTAATACCCAGGAAATCTGCCACCCGATCAAATACGGGTACCGGAAGACAGCGAAGTAACGGCACGGTATAAACTATTGGAGGCATAAACAATCGTGGTTTGTCTCTTTTTATGGCATTGACGATTTTTTTCGCAGCTTCGCTTTTGTCCATTATCGGAAGTATCGCAGGAAACCTCGTTTTGACTCCTTCGAACATTCCGGTGTTTACATAGAATGGGCACACAACGGTGGTTTTGATGTTGATGCCGCGGGATTTGAATTCCATTCTCAGGGATTCATCAAGGCCAAAAACCGCGAACTTGGAAGCGCAATAATCGGAAAGCCTGTTTACTCCTATCAGGCCACCGGCTGAAGAGATGGTTACGATGTGTCCGGAATTTTGTTTTATCATATCCGGCACAAAGGCCTTTACTGTCCAGAAATAAGCCAGGGTATTGATGGCGAAGGTTTTTTCAATCTGTTCGTCCGAAAGTTCGAAAAACGGCTTTCCGGAAACGATGCCGGCGTTGTTAATAAGGATATCTACCGTTTCATGTTCTTGTTTTACCATGCTTGCTGTCTCGTGGATGTTTTCCCGAAGAGACAAATCGCATTGGTAGAATGTTGCAGCTCCCCCCGCTTTCTTGATCTCGCTAACCACTTCTTGCATACTTTCCCTGTTTATATCCCAGATAACAATTCGTCCCCCCTCCCTCGCGATAAGAATCGCCATCTCCTTCCCGATCCCGCTCGCCCCTCCGGTTATAAGGACGTTTTTCCCTTTTAGTTGAGTCATCGCAATTCCCTTTTCTCTTGATGAGTTTGCTGAAAGCTGGTGGCAATGACAGGATTTACCAGTTATGTTCTCTATATCACAATTAGATTGCTCCAACCAGGAATCAAAAACGGTTCGAATAAAATATGCTCATGCTTATGACCCGACCTAGAAGAAGCTGAATACTGTTTGAATGAAAGTACTGTGCGAGGTAATTGTTTTTGCTTTCCTGGCTCGGGTTCTAACGAAACTATTCTAAGCAGGCAATGGTCTCTATTTCCAGTTGAAGAGCTCCATGCATGGACATCACTTTCCCGGTCAGAAGGAAACCGCTATGAGAATCAAGGTGCCTACAAAACTTTGCATATACATTCGGAAAGAATACAGTGTCGTAAATGGCTGTTTCATCCTCGAAAGAAACAAATTCCATGGGATCTCCGTGCCTGCTGAATACCTCTTTCCTGGTGATTAACCAGCCCAAAACCGAGACGGTTTTTCCCACCCATTTTTTCAGGTCTTTTGCCGGAATTATATGGGGCGGAAGGTTGGATAATCGCTTTTTGAGTGAGGTGATGGGATGGGTGGAATAGAGAAACCCGAGCGTTTCGAGTTCATGGCACAGCCTGGTTTCTTCGGGATAGTCATCTACCAGAGGTACTTCGATTTCGGAGGGCAGGGTCAGCCATTGACTCCGGTTTTTGCTATTTTGCCACAGCATGTGGTACCAGAACACCTGCGGGCGGTTGAGTTCTCCGGCAATACTGTCGAGGGCACCACTTTTTACCAGTACGCTGAAATCGGCATCCCCGACGGGGACTCTGGACAGAAAATCTGCGAGAGACCTGAATTTTCCCTTTTCCCTCACTTTTAATATCCTTTCAATGGTGGCTCTTTTTATGTTCCTCAGTTCCTGAAGCCCTATTCGTATTGTCTTTTTCTTTCCCGTGTACTGCCAGTCGCTTTCATTTATATCCGGTCCCAGGACCCTGATACCCATTCGTTTTGCTTCCGAAAGATAGGCAAAGGTCGAGTAGTATCCGCCGCGGTTGCTTATAACGGCCGCCATAAATTCTGCGGGAAAATGAGCTTTAAGGTATGCCGCTTTGAAACTCACGAGTGCGTAAGATGCAGAGTGTGGTTTGCAGAAAGAATAGCCGCCGAAGGACTCGATCATTTTCCATACTTCACGGATAATTTTTTCTTCAACTCCCCTTTTTCTGCATCCTTCGAAGAACTTTTCCCGGTAGACGTCAATCTGTTTATGACTTTTTTTCGTGAGGGTTTTTCTCAGGTCTTCTGCGGTGTTGTAGTCGAAACCGGCGAGTTTCACGGCGATTTTTGTTACGTCTTCCTGGTAGCACATAATGCCGTATGTTTCCTTGAGTTCATCTTCCAGCAGGGGATGTAAAGGCTTGTATGGTTTACCG
>JALXAI010000563.1 GCA_026992215.1 Desulfobacterales bacterium
GATCATGGTAAAATCCGTGACCAGGGCACCGAACCAGGCCTGGCGCTCTATGGAGCCGAAGAGGTTGGGGTAGACGGGATTGGATTCAATGATTACCGGTGCCCCTTCGCATTCCGAGTTGTCTATCAGCACGTTTACATCGTATCGTCTGAAAACGCTTTCTTTTGGGGGCAATGGAATCGGTATGGCCTGTTGTTGCTCCTGTTTTTTCTTAAAATCATCAATATTTTCAAGAACATCTTCCTGAACGCTGTTAAGGTATTCGATGACCTGTTCTTCGCCTTTGTATTTTTCCTTGTAAGTTTCGATCAGATGGCCTACGACGTAAAGAGCGGTATCGCTGTCTAGTTTTGTCTGTTTTTCTTTGTATTCATTTTCGGCTTTTCTGATTTCTTTTATCGCTTCACTCATTTTTTTATGGAACTTTTCGCTTCTTTCTTTGAGCTCCTTTCTTTCTTCTTCGCTAAGCTGGGCGATCTCTTCCTGGCTCATGGGTTCATCGTCTTTTGCCGGAACTATTACCATGCCGACCTGTGAAAACTGCAGGATAAAGCCTTCACTTTTAGCTTCTTCGGATAGTTCCTGGACGATTTTTCTTCTCTTCGCCTCAAATTCCTGTTTCAGTTCCTTTTCCTGGTTGTGGTAATCGTCACTGTCGAAAACCTCCGGGATCTTATTTTGAAGAGAACGCACAAGCTCGGCCATATCCTTCTTCAAAATCTTCCCTTTTCCGGCAGAAAGCTTCAGGCTCCTTGGTTTGTCAGGTTCTTTGAAATTATAAACGTAGCACCAGTCCGGAGGTGTCGGTTCTGTCTTTGCCACTCTTTCAAGGAAGGTTTTCGCGATGTATGTGAGTCCCGTCTGGGGAGGGCCTGCCACAAAGATATTATAACCCAGGTCCTTCATCCCCATGCCGAACTTTATTGCCTCGATAGCCCTTTTTTGCCCTATTACACCTTCTTCGGGCGGACGGAGTTCTTTTGTGGTTTCAAAAGGGAGTTTATCCGTGTCTACTCGAGCTCTCAGTTGATCTGCCGGTACCTCGGAAAAGGGCCTTGTCATTATCTCTTCCTCCTTGCTTTATATTGCCGTAATTTATATCACAGTTACAACAATTTATTCGAACTTGTAAATTCTGGAAAGGGTAGAAGTAGACTTTTTACAGATTTACAAAATAGAATCAAGCCGAAACTTCATGAATGGTATCCCTTTTGTCGGCCCGGGAGGCTGTTGTGTTATTCAGTTGTCCAGAGGCCATAACAGATGCAGCGAAGCCAGGCTTTGCCACAGTGTTTCTTCCTGGTGCGGCTCCAGCGTAATTGTGGGCTTGATAGTGTTTTGCTTCAGGTAATTGAAAAGGCCAACAAAGTCTACTTTCCCCTTGCCTATTGCCAGATGAGTATCTTCTTTACCATCATTGTCATGAAGGTGAACTTCACAGATCTTTTCTCCGAGAGCCTCCAGCCATGTTTTGAGATCTACGCTGCTAAACACGTTATGATGTCCCACATCAAGGCAGAAACCGAAGTTCTCCGAGTTTATGGCTTCGAACAATGCACGGTGAACCTCGGGGGTTTCTTCGTACACGTTTTCAAGCAGTAGCTTAAAACCGAGACGTTCCGCGGTTTCAACATGGGGCTTCCAGGTTTCCAGGCTGCGAGCAAGCCATTGGTCCCAGTGCTCTCTGTAACGGCGCCTGTCATATCCCGTGTGACACACCACGCTCTCGGGTTCAAACACAGGTATTATTTCAAAAAATCTTCCGAGCCTTTCCCGTGTGGCTTCAAGCAACATCCTGTCAATGGCTCCCGGCACCAGGTCCATGAAGGGGCCATGAAGAGTAATTTTGCGGTTGTGTTTTTTTAGAATTTCGGCTATTCGTCTGAAATCGAGCAACGGCGTGGTATCAAGAACATCAGCATCAATGCCGATTTCCGGGTTAGCACCATGCTCGATGAACAGGTCAAGGTAGCGATCCTTGAGATAAGCATAGGGAATGTTAACCTGAACTTTCGAAAGTAAATCCTTGTATTGAGTTTTTCTTTCTTTCATGGGTGATATTCCTGTTCGGTATTGTAGCTATTTTCACAGAACTGTTAAGAAACAAATCACGGCAGAATCTCACATCGATTGTAGAACAAAGCAGGCAAAAAATCCACCTCAATGGGGTTAAATATTCAGCTGATCGGGAGGCAAGGTGAAACAATACAGAATAGACGAACTCCGGGAAGAAGATTATTACAAGCTTTTAAATTACCTGCGTGAAAACACGGATCACAGCCCCATGCAGGAAATATACTGGATTAACCTTCCCGAGTATCTCTATGACGATACGCAGAAAAAACACAAAGATTGCCAGCCATTTTATATCGCGGTGAATCTGAACTTCAAGTCCATCAGTTTTGAGTGGCTGATACGAAGCCGCCAGAAAATCCATTGCAGCTGCATAAAATACGCAAATAAAGTTCAGCGAAATTACATTATTGACCTGGCGGACAGTATATTTGAAAGGCTCGGGATAAGATCATAGCGGATTGTCAAAATTCTTTTTCACTACCTGGGCAAGCAGGAAATCCGCAATAGTTAATTTTACCATGGCTGCGCACACCGGGACTATCCTGGGTATGGCTGATACGTCGTGGCGTCCTCGGGTACTTATTGTCCTCGCATCACCTTTCAGGTCTATGGTTTTTTGCTCAATTTCAATGCTGGGAATGGGTTTGACTGCAACTCTTACCACGATGTCCTGACCGCTTGAAATACCCCCGAGGATTCCTCCCGAGTTGTTTGATTCAAAACCTTCCGGGGTCAGCCGGTCGTTATTTTCTGATCCGGTAAGTTCCGCCGCCCGGAAGCCGGATCCTATCTCGACTCCCTTAACGGCTCCAATAGACATGAGGGCTGCTGCGAGAGCCGCATCAAGTTTCCCGAACACCGGTTCACCCAAACCCGGCGGGCAACCCCTGGCGGTTACTTCCACAATTCCGCCCAAAGAATCCCCGGCTCTTTTGGTTTCGGCCAACTTTTCGAGCATTTTTCC
>JALXAI010000564.1 GCA_026992215.1 Desulfobacterales bacterium
GTTATAAATACCCCGGCACGGGAAGAACTGGCGTGGCGAACAGGTATCTCGGCCATCGTTATTCCCAACGTCCTTGATTTCGAGCATCCGCCTGAAATAGACTGGGAATATACGAAAACCCTCAGGCAGGATATAGGCCTTGAACCTGACGACAAGATAATTCTTCAGCCCACGCGCGTTGTACAGCGCAAGGGAATAGAGCACTCCATTGAGCTTGTCAAACGCCTCGGTGACCCAAAGTGCAAACTCGTAATTACTCATGAAGCCGGTGATGAAGGATACGAGTATAAAGAATGGCTCACCGAGTATGCTGCTGCAAGAGGAGTTGACATCAGGTTTATTTCGCATTTCGTGGGAGATAAACGGGGCTGGAACAGGAAAAACGGAAAGAAAAGATACACCCTGTGGGACATATACCCGCATGCCGATTTCGTAACTTACCCTTCCATCTACGAAGGTTTTGGCAACGCGTTTATCGAGGCGGTTTATTTTAAGAAACCGATCCTGATAAATCGGTATTCTATATTTGTAAGGGACATAGAGCCCCAGGGATTTGACGTGGTAGCCATGGATGGAATTCTGACTCATAAGGAAGTAGAGGCGGTTCGCGAAATTCTTCAGAATCCGGAGCGACGTGAAAGGATGGTCAATCATAACTACGAAATTGCCACGAAACATTATTCGTATTCGGTGTTAAGGAAACGGTTGGGGTTTCTCCTTTCCAACTTTTTCGGTATAGAACTGTAAGATTTTCTTCTGTGGCTGTTTTTGAAGGCGGGTAAAATGCCCGCCTTTTCTATTTGAATTGAAGGCCTTTCGAGAATTTCCGAATAACCCCGTGTATAAATAAAGCATTTGGTATTACATTCATGGAAAGGTTGTGGCGTAGTTAACTCAAGGAAGTGATCCATGCCGGGGGTTTTGAAAACAGATGACCCGGAAAATAAGTATGTAACGTTGTATTAATTAACGCGATTATTGTAATCATTGTATCACTTTTTAACTCAACCGCTGACACACGCAGATATACGCAGACCAGTCCGCGGACGCCTGTTCGCCGGTTGATACCTTGCACTTCGTGCAATGCAAAAATGCTTTTCGTCTGTTTTCCCGAAATCGTGAATTCCGCTACCCGAATTCTGCAAATCGGAACATTTGGTTTGTGCACGGGTAGCAATAAGACATTATCGAGAAACGATAGCTTTCTTTGCTCGGGCAAAGTGGCCCGCTCAAAGATGTCTGTATCGGTCAGTGTTCGTCTGCGGTTAATTCGCCTGGTTCCTCTTGTTTTCTTTAATCCCCTTACCCATTTCTGGCCAAACAACATGTGGTTAAGTTTCTGGTACGTGGTTTCCCGGTGTCTGGTAACCGGGTAACACCGTGCTTCATCCATGACAATTGCCGGCCGGATGCAGGAATTTGCGGCAGTTTCGGTCCCTCCCGCATGGACAATCCCGGGTTATTCTGCTATGAATATGTAGACTTTTTACCCCCGAACATCTTATAGCAGGAGAATGCTCATGCCTAATTTTGCACAGAAGCACACGAAGATTACGACTTTTTACCTGATTGAACCTACCATATTCGACTTGAAACCGAGGCTGAGGGTCAGTTCCAAGTGGAAGAAAGCGGTGCTCGTGATACCAGTTTTGGCAACCGAGTTTACCGTCGATGAAAACAGGCCCGTTTTTGAAAACATAATAAAGCAGCTGAAAGGAGTAACATACCTGTCGAGGATCATTTTCGGGCTGGACAGGGCCACGGACGATGAGGCCATTGAACTTGCCGATATATGTAAAAGGCATGGCTTAAGAAATTACCTTATTCAGCATAATGAAGGGCGGGGCTTCAAGTCCATTTACAAGCAGTTGAACGACGCCGGTTTCGGGCTTGACCAACCCGGAAAGGGCAAAAATATGTTCATGTCCTTCGGGATAGCCCAGGCGCTTGGGGCACAGTGCGTGGGACTCATTGATGCGGATATACGCACTTTTAATCGTCACCAGCTCGATCGATTGCTCTTTCCGGTGATCGCTCTGAACTACGATTTTTCAAAGGCCTTTTACTCCAGGATTGCCAACCGCAGAATGTACGGCCGGGTTAAACGTTTGCTGCTCGACCCGTTGTTAATAGCCTTGAAACGAAAATTTACCGAATCAAAGGAAGAAAAGGTCCTGAGGTTAATAGATTTCCTCCTTGCTTTTCATTACCAGCTCTCCGGCGAAGTAGCCTTTGATATTAATTTGCTGAAAAGGATGCACTTTGCAACTAACTGGGGGGTTGAGATATTTACCCTGATCGAAGTTTACAGAAAAGCTTCCAACGTTGCTCAGGTGCAATTTTCGCTCAAGCCCTTTGACCATAAACATCAGGATGTATCTCCCAGCGACAGGCAAAAAGGCCTTCACAAAATGGCCATAGATATTGTTACAACCTTGCTTTCTGCGCTGGTTATCGAGGAAGGAATTGAGATATCGGATCACTTTATCAGGGATCTTACGGTCACTTACCTGGGAGTCGCCGACGAATTAATCAAGAAGTATGCTGATAACTCTGCGTTTTGCGGACTGGAATATGACAGAAACGAGGAAGAGGCCATGGTAAGAGGGGTGTTTAAGGACGCGCTTATTTTCGCGGGAGATCTGCTTACCTCGCCTTACAGGCTTACCGAGCGATTCCTGAGGCTGCTTTCCACTCACGAGGTATTCAAGAAATACTTAGATGCTGGTATTGCAGAGGATATATTAAAAGTCGAGCAGGAAACTCAAAGCCAGCTTTTTGAAACGCCTCAAACAGTTTCGTGGGAAAGGGTAGTAATGAAGCTGCCGAAAATAATGTATGATATCATTGATGTAATCGAAGAAGAAAAGAAGCTTTATGAGTAATGACGAGCCATGGAAAGGTTATTCTCCGGTCCCGGGAAAAACATGGATGCTCGGGTGACCTCGCTGGCTATTTACCTATCGGATCGGAAAAAGCGTGTTGTCTCTTTCAGGC
This sequence comes from Desulfobacterales bacterium, assembly GCA_026992215.1. Taxonomy (GTDB): domain Bacteria; phylum Desulfobacterota; class Syntrophobacteria; order B119-G9; family B119-G9; genus B119-G9. The sequence continues at coordinate 2,998 of JALXAI010000564.1, forward strand.
GAGCTTATCCAGCATGGCCATTATAGTTTCCTTGCACCTT
>JALXAI010000565.1 GCA_026992215.1 Desulfobacterales bacterium
GCGTATTTTGATACGCGTCGCTTTACCGAGACATCCAGGGGATAATAGACACTGAAAAGAAGCGAGACCAGAATGAGAAAAAACAAAAATGAGAAAACCTGGTAAGCAACGGTCTGGTAGGTATTAATACCGATAATCGCGAAGATTCCGCATGCAACCAGCACGTACTGCCCGGGCTTTGTGAAGTGTCTCTTAAGCCAGTGCTTTGTTACGTGGGATATCTTGAAGTTTATGTATTGAAGCCTCTGAAACATGTCAAAAAACTTCTTATCAGGCCGGAATAGGAATGCTTTTAAGGGCTTCTGCCACGATTTCTTCTCTGGTGAGCCCTGAAAAACGTGCCTGCGGATCCAGGACCAATCTGTGAGCTATCACCGGGACTGCCATTTCCTTCACGTGATCCGGTGTAACATATCCCAGGCCGTCAAATAGCGCCAGGGCCTGAACGGCTCGCATAAGGGATAGGGACGCACGGGGGCTCGCACCAAGCTCCACTCCCTTCGACTTCCTGGTCGCGTTTACGATATCCACAATATATCGTTTTATTTCATTGCTTATCCTTACACGAGTGACATTTTTCTTCAATTCTATGATGTCTTCCCTGGAAACGCACCTGGAAATCTCAAACAGCGGGTGTTTTTCTCCCTGCGCGGAGAGAATTTGTACCTCTTCTTCCGGAGACACGTATCCAAGGCTTAACTGAACCATGAACCTGTCCATTTGTGCTTCCGGCAGCGGGTAAGTCCCCTGAAACTCAATGGGGTTTTGAGTCGCGATGACGAAAAACAGTCCGTCGAGGCAATATCGCTTGCCGTCTATGCTGACCTGGTTTTCTGCCATGGCCTCAAGTAAAGCAGATTGCGTTCTCGGTGACGCCCTGTTTATTTCGTCCGCAAGCAGGATATTGGTAAATATCGGCCCCTCGTGGAACTCGAACGTTTGTTCTTTTTGATTGTAGGTCGATACACCCAGGAGATCTGAAGGCAGCAAGTCCGGGGTAAACTGGATCCTTTTGAATTCGGCGTCAATCGACCTGGCCAGCGCCTTTGCGAGCGTGGTTTTGCCGGTTCCGGGGTAGTCTTCCAGCAAGACGTGGCCACCGCTGGCAAAAGCGGCCATCAATTTCCTGACCGTGTCGGACTGGCCGATCATGACTCTCTCGATGTTATTTACAACTTTTTCGTAAGTATCCCTCGATTTCTCCGCGTCCAGTTGTCTCATGGTTGCTCCGCTTGCTCCGGTAACTAATTTCTAATAATGGCCTTCCCCGTTCCGGGCTAACAGCATATATGCAATTTTTGTACATTTAGGAAAACCTGTCCCGATAATTATTTCAATGGTAAAAATAAGAAATGTTTCGCCCCTAAAAAACAGGACCGCGGAGGGCAGCTACCCGGATTCCCCCTAAGCGGCAATGGCGGCGGGGTCTCGACCACGCTGAAGTACTTGTCGAAAAACCTCTATTGATTCCCGGCGCTTCAATTCTCAATGCGCGCGCCACCGCTTCAATAGCTCACTACGAGGGAGGAAGCTAGGGGCCGGAAAACAGCGTTCGTGAGTTGTTTTTCCGGGGAAAAGGGAGACCGGAGGGGCTACGAAAGAAGGCCATTTCCGAAGCGATCATTTTTTTATGACCGGTATCTGCTGGACAATGATGGCATATAACCGGATACTGTGGCGTTGCCGTATCAGGTTAGGGAAGCAGGTTTCACGAAACCGAAGGCGTGAAGCGGGAAAATGTCGATTTTTTGACGGTCAACCCTCATCCTGGCACTTGTTATCTTTTATGCACCCGCAGGAACACTGGTTTTTCCCGGAAATGCCCGCAGCTACATGGCTTTCGTCGTTTTCGGTTGCTGAATGTTGTGATGATTCGCCCGCGTGGTGCCGTTTTGTTCTTAACGCACCGGAAATTGGCTTGATCGATATTAATACCAGGAACAGTGCACCGGCAAGGCGAAACCAGCACGGCAATATCTCTGAACTTTGCCCCATGATGGCTCTGGCCGATATATCAAGGGAACGATAAATTTTATCCAGGATCAGCCCGCCGACCACGGCGCTCAGCGAAAGAACCGAAAGATAGATACCTGTCGCCCTTTTGCCGAGAATTTTCAAAACCATGGACAATGATGTGACATTGGTCGCAGGACCGGTAATCAGGAAAACGAGAGCCGTTCCGGGACTAACCCCCTTGAGAATCAGCGCCGCGGCTATGGGTGTTGATGCGGAAGCGCATATGTAAAGGGGGATGCCCATAACCATGGCCAGCAGCATGGAATGAAAACCACCGCCCAGGTATCTGTTCATAACGGATTCGGGCACCGCGGCCGAAATGATCCCGGCAACCATTATTCCCGCAAAAAACCACGGTGCGAGGTCATACCATATGTCCGTTATTGCATACCTCAAACCGCCCCTGATTTTATCTTTCAAATCGTGATGCTTCGAATGAACCTCCGGCGGGCAGTTTATCCCGTCGCAACATCCGTCTACGGTGCAGGCCAGATCAGGCTCGAAGGTGGCCTTCACCGGGGAGCGATCGAGGAGATTTTCCATGATCCCTGCCAGCACTGCTGATAAAAAAGCTATGACTGGACGCGCAACGGTCATAATGGGATCCAGAAGAGCATAGGTTATTGCTATGGAGTCCACGCCAGACTCGGGTGTTGAAATCAAGAAAGCCGTAACGGCTCCATTGCTGGCACCCTGCTTTTTCAAGGTGGCTGCTGCTGGCAACACCCCGCAGGAACATAGCGGGATGGGAATTCCCAGGATCGCAGCCTTGATAGTAGACATAAATCTTCCGCTTCCGAGATGCCTTGCAATGGACGCCGGATTCAAGAATACCTTCAACAGGCCAGCCACCAGGATCCCGAAAAGTACGTAGATGGAAGCCTCGAGCAACAGTTTCCAGGAATGATCAAGGATTAACAGTATGTAATTCATGACACCTTAGCTTTTACCGCCTTTCGGCTCAATAATAACACTAAAAGTAAAGATCGAAACGGATTTTTTGCACGCTCCCCGAGATTTACGGTTTCGGGTAATTCACTTTGGCTACGAAACTTTTTGGGTTTCTCTATTTGGGTATGGGGCTGTCTGCGGAGACCTGAAGCTTAAAGGTGGTAACAACATATGAAAATACCCTGTTTTTTTGTCATCGTGGACAGCCGGCGATTATTTCAAAAGAAAGATGGTAAACGTGTACAGGGAAGCGATGCTAGGACGCTTATCCATCACCCGGCTTTGCGCCTCTATTCTGAAAGAAGTTCTGCAACCGCGTCTTTAAATGCTGCCTGGGCATACAGACAATCTGTTTCGTTTGGATGTTTCTGGGCTTCTTCAAACATCTTTTTCCGGTAGCTATTCATCTCGTGGGTCTTATCCTTCGGCATCCTTTCCAGTACCGCAGGGTCTAACTTACCCTGGCAGATGAATTCTGCCAGTATCTCGTTTCCGTTCAGCATTTTCCTGGCACTGGCAAGGGCAAGCCGCGCGTGTTTTGAAGTGGGATAAGCGCTCAGGGTTCCAAAAATTCCCACTTTCTTGTTTTTTATCTTTTCCATGTACGTTTTTGCCCTGTAATCCGGTTGTCCGCGGTTGACCCAGAACCCGACGGCGATGAAATCGTAATCGTCCGGTTCCGGAGCCACCTCCACGGGGTAAATTTCCTTGTCCGTGTCCAGAATTTCGTAGATAGCCTCCGCGATCATCCTGGTGTTGCCGGTTTTGCTTGAATAAACTACCAGAGCTTTCATCTTATAACCTCGCAATACCGTGACTTCTAATTTGATCTTCTGCTAAACATTTTTGTCCTTGTACTTGGGTTGTACCCGCAGGGCTTTAGTTTTCACGACTCTCAGAAATACGCATTGACCCAGGTCAAAATCTTAGCTTCATGTTTCCTCGATTCACGGTTGCCCATGGACTTTGCCCGGCTTTTGGTTTATTTTTTTCAAACGTGTTCTACAACCATAACTATGGCAACTGAAGGTTACCTTGAAAATATGGGCTAGGAGATATGGTATGTGCCATTTTGGCATGTCTGGTTATTATGCTGGTGCGAGTAGCAGGAAGGTGCAAGGAGGTGAGAAAGTAAGGATTCTGGAACGTACCCGGGAGTGTCAGAGGGCCTCGTTAATATAAAGAACTGGAAAAAGCGGGATAGTAAATATCTCGATGGGAAACCAGGGTCAGGAGCCAACCTGTTAGTTTCAGGTGCGGCCGCACCGCAGCGGATAAGATGCTATTTGCTATCGTTCAAACCATGTATTGAAGGGAGAACAGGGATGATTATCCAGATATATGAAATTCAGAACCCTGAAGAAGCTGAAAAGTGTGTCGAGACAGGAGTGGATCACGTAGGGAGTGTTGTGGAGAAGGATAACTGGAAAAACAGCAACCTCAAGGATGTAGTGCGGATTTGTAAGGAAGGGAACGTGAAGAGTTCCTTGATACCCCTGTACAAAGATGAAGAGCTGATCTACAGAACCCTCGATTTTTACCAACCGCACATTATACATTTTTGCGAGAACCTGACCGATGTTCGGGGCAGGATGCTGCAGCTTGATGAAATCTTGGAATTCCAGGCGAGGCTCAAAGAGAGATTTACCGAGGTCCTTATAACCAGGTCGATCCCGGTTCCCGCCGGCAATGTCGCCGATGAATTCCCGTCTGTGGATATAGCCAGAACCCTTGAAGAAGTAAGCGATTATTTCCTGGTGGACACCTGGCTCGGTAAAGAACCCGTCGAAGGTTTCGTGGGTATTACCGGGATTACGGCAGACTGGGACATTGCCGCATCCCTGGTCAGGAGCGTGAAGGTCCCGGTAATACTGGCCGGCGGACTTTCCCCGGAAAACGTTTTTGAGGCCATATTGAAAGTGAAACCGGCGGGAGTGGACAGTTGTACCAGGACAAACGCGGTGGATGAGGGCGGTAAACCCATCCGGTTTAAGAAAGACTTCGAAAAGGTTTCGAAGTTCGTAAGGGAAGCGAAAAGGGCAGAGCAGCTTGTCGGTGCTCGTGCCTGATTGAGGGAAGGTCGGCCTGCGCCGGGTGGGAAAACGAAAATTTTTCTATTCGGGGACTCAGCCCGTACCGGTAAAACCCGCTGGACTACTTAGCCGGAATGTCTTTTCCGTTCCGAAATATATTTTTGTCCCAGATTTTGACTGCGGCTTTGCTGCCTCAGGTCTCGGGGAGCAATTCTTCATCCCGGTATCGGTGGCTTGTAGGTGGGCGAAGGCTTGAGCGAGTAAGATTTCGGAGAAAAAACTTGTTTTGAGGTCATTTCGTCGTGACTCCCGATTGTTGGTAGCTGATACCAAGTAGGAAGTGGCAATTATCGAAATCCGGTTGCGGTCACATCAGTTGTGATTCACAGGTGTCCGTCCACCCCGGTAGTTGGGCTTATGTTCAGGAATTTTTCATAGGCTTCCCGTGGTGTCAATGCGCCTTTCTTCTGTTCTTGAGCAACATCGAAGAACTCTTGCGCGAGATTTTTCGTCCGTGATATGTAACTTCGCATGATGTTTTTGGGGGATGAAAACAATAGCCCTAGCCCCGGGGAAAGGTTCACAAAATTTTGCTTACGCATTATCGTGGAGGGCGGGTAAAAAAGGGCCTGGTAAAGGTCGTACTTCTTAAGCGTAAGAAAATCCGCTGCAAGGGATGCCCAGAAAAGAGGCTTCACCTGGAAAACGGCTAGGAACAAAACCTGGGTGAGCAAGCACCTGTAGGCTGAGCCCGGATGAGATTTCATAGGGGTATCGTTCACCCTGTTAATTTCATCGCAAAAGATTTCCAGCAGCTGCTTTGTGGATTTTCCGGACAGATAAATCCATCTCGGGAAGTCTTTTTTCTTCAGGCGGGTTCCATAATAGCTCGCCAGCAACAGGTCGAGGCAGGTTTCTATCCGAAAATGGCACGCCATGTGCCTGGGGCATTCCGGTGCCTTCGGTTCTCTGGGACACACGGAACAGCATTCGAGAACAAAGGGGTGCCAGGTCATGTCCGCGGCCAGGTGAGCCAGGCAGCCGAGGGCGAAGGCGTAAATCGTGTTTGCGCGATCGCTCGCTTTGCTCATCTCGATCATGGAACTTACCGCTTCAAGGAGCTTTTCACCCTTTCCCCTGTGCAGCAATCTGGCCAGCACCCTGTAGCGAAAGGTGGGAAAGTCGTAGAAGAAAAGATCCGGGGCGGTGTTTCCGAACAGAAAAGGTGGGGCGCATTTCGCAGGATCGAATTGATGGTCTCCGTCGTGGCTGGTAAGTTCCGCGAGAAGCTCTCTTCCGAGATAAAGATGGCTGTATTCCTTGGGCACAGTCGATTTTTTCCTTCCAGGCTTTTAACGGTTCAACCCCACGACCTGCAACCTATAACAGATTGTCTTTTTTCTAACAACAAAATATCCTGCCGGAGCATTCCGGAATTTAAGTTGCCATTTGTCTTTCTCTATATTATTTAGAGATTGTCAATTTTTGAAGGTTCGTTTGTCAATTTTTGACGAATAAGTGGTGATATGAGCGTAAGGAGGGTTTACGTTGATGTCCAGCTATGGTTTGCGAATTTTTAGTGGAAACAGTAACCGTGAACTGGCCGAGCAGGTCTGTGACAGGCTGGAAATTCCCCTTGGAAGGGCACGTGTTGACAGATTTAGCGATGGTGAGGTCAGGGTGGAAATCGGCGAAAATGTGAGAGGGACGGACGTATTTGTCGTTCAGTCCTGTTCGACTCCCGTGAATGATCATCTCATCGAACTTCTTGTGATGATCGATGCGTTTAAAAGAGCATCGGCAAGGAGAATAACGGCGGTAATGCCGTACTATGGCTATGCAAGGCAGGACAGGAAAAACAAACCGAGAGTTCCCATTACCGCAAGACTTGTTGCCGATCTGCTAACCAGGGTGGGAGCAAACCGTGTGTTGACCATGGATCTTCATGCCGGCCAGATACAGGGATTTTTTAACATCCCCGTTGATAACCTTTATGCCTCCCCCATATTGTTGCCATATATCAGGGAACGGTTCTCAGGTGACATCGTAATCGTGTCTCCTGACGCTGGTGGGGTGGCAAGAGCCCGTGCCTACGCGACCAGGCTGGGTGCGAACCTGGCCTTGATCGACAAGAGGCGCGATGAACCGAACAAGGCGCAGGCAATGAATATTATCGGAGATGTTAAAAACAGGCTGGCCATTATTCTGGATGATATGGTTGATACTGCCGGAACATTAATGGAAGCGGCGAAGGCTCTCCTGGAACATGATGCCCTTAGCGTGTACGCATGCTGTACCCACGCGGTACTATCCGGGCCCGCGCTTGAACGAATCGCCGAAGGCCCCCTTGAATCGCTGGTGGTGACAAATACTATACCCCTGAAAGAGGAAGCAAAGAAGATTTCGAAAATTAAGGTGCTTTCGGCACATCGGCTATTCTCGGAGGCAATAAAGAATATCCACAACGAGGATTCGATAAGCTGCCTTTTTGAAATACGCCACTAGGCTGCCATGATACCGAAAAATTCTGCCATTGACAGAACCTGCGAAAGGCTGGGAATCTCACCGATCAGAAGGCTTGGGGAGAAGGATTCAAGCTGGCTTTGCAGGGATACCGACGGGAAACTGTTTGTTCTGAAGACCGCTGACCGATCCCAGGATCCTCACACGATTCTCAGGGCTCTTCGGGTCCTCTATACCCCTTTCAAGTATCCGATTCCGCTTACGGCTCCGGGTGATTCCTGCCTTGTTTATCCCTGGATCGAGGGAGAGAGGATGGATCGGATCGATCCCTCGGAGCAGGAGAGACATTTCGATGGAATTATCGAGCTGGCTGGTAGAATTCAGGCACTTTTGAGGTCTCTTCACCTCGTGCCGTTTTTTGAAAAAAGTTTCTCAGCCGGGGATGATTCCGGGGCACGTGAAAGTAACGGGACCTTTACGGGTGCCGAGATTAATTTTGGATGCAGTCCCGTGCTGGATCAAGAAATAAAAAAAGCGCGAAGGTATGAAGTTGCGGCTTCGTATAAGTGGTTAAACGACGGGTTGAGCAGGTGGTGGGATACGATTGTCAAACACGGAATATGGCATGAGGAGTCCATGGAGAGATTTCGTAAACTCCTTGACGCGTCACCCGCGATTCACCTCCCCATAACCGGAAACAACCTGACCCATGGCAGGTTTACGCCTGATCACATAATTTTGTGTCCGGATGGTTCGCTGGGGGTTGTTAGCTGGCGTGTTGATCCCAGGCCCCGTCGCTACATGCAGCTTTCCTTCCTGGCCTGGTCCCTGTTTCACGAGTCACGCACAGGGATATACGAAAAGTTCTCGACCTTGATTCCGCGATTTTTTGCAAGGTCGTTCTACCTGGAAAATCTTCTTGTCCTGAACGTGTGCATCCTTGAGCAGGGTTATTATTTTGCCAGCAATGGTCATAGCAGTGACTGCCTGGCTGACGAAAAGTTTTTTTCTGCCAACAGGATACTTTCCGAAGGGCTTTACACCTTGGTCGCGAACATGCCATGAAAAGATTCCGTTACCAGTTGGATCAGAAAATACCTGTGCTTGAGGTGATTGTGTACGGAATCCAGTGGGCAATAATGATATTTCCGGGCCTTTTGATAGTAACAGACATAGCCGCCGGAGTGCTTCACTTAAGCCTTGTTGCCAAGGCGCACTTTTTTCAATACCTGCTTGTAATATCGGGTATCTTTACTGTTTTTCAGACGCTAGTGGGGCACAGGTACCCCATTCAGGAAGGTCCTTCCACCGCGGTATTGCTTGCATTTATTGGTGTAGCACCTTACGGTATTAGAGCAATACAGGGAGGACTGATAGCCGGGGGCTTTCTGATACTTTTGGTTGGGTTAAGCAAGCAGACAAGTAAAATAAACCGTTATTTCACTCCCAATGTCACCGGTGTAATACTGCTGTTGATTGCGTTCTGTCTGCTTCCTTTTCTGTTGCCCAGGTTGCTCGGGATCTCCGGCCACAGCCCCGCAGGTAGCCACCTGACAGCGGTGCTTTCGTTTTCGCTGATAATTTTTATCGCGATGTTGTCTCACTGGCTTAAAGGCTACCTCCAGACCACCGCTGTACTTATCGGTGTTATAGTGGGATATTTTGTTTTCTCGTTCATGGGGAAAATAGATTTCACGGTGATCGCCAGAACTCCATGGCTGGCCATTCCCGGGCACGAATGGGCATCGAGCCCGGCACTGTTCTGGCCCGCAATCGTGTCTTTTGCCTTTGCTTACCTGGCGGTGGTAATAAATTCCATCGGCAGCATTCAGGGGACTGCCGCGGTGGTGGGGGAGAGAGACATTGATAACAGCATTGACAGGGGGATAGCTCTAAACGGGTTGGGGGGTATCGTTGCCGGTTTATTTGGAGTGATAGGGACAGTGTCGTATTCGAGCAGTCCCGGAGTGGTTCTTGCCACCAGAATCGCCAGCAGGTATGCATTGACGGCCTGTGGCGTTTTCCTGTTTTTTACCGGGTTGATCCCCAAACTGGCGGCGGCTTTTGCTTCCGTTCCCGGTTCCGTTGTCGGTGCGGCCCTTTGCGTTGCCATTGGTTTTCAAATCGGAGCTGGTATAGACGTGGTAACCGGCAGTGGGAAAAAGCTGACGGTGAGGGACTATCTCGTTGTCGGTCTTCCGCTGATTGTCGGCACAATAGTTTCAATGGTTCCCGAGTCATTCTTCTCTGGACTTCCTGCAGCGCTGGCGGTTATTATTTCTAACGGGCTGGTCTTGGGCATTATAATGGTACTGGTGCTCGAACACGGGCTTCTTAGAAGAAAGAAAGGCGGGAGAGATGGTTAAAAGATACATCACGTGTCCCCGGTGCGGCGCCAGGATAAAAGAATACAGGAATCCGTTGCTTACCGTGGACATAATAATTGAACTGCCCGGGGAAAGAGTCGTGCTGATCGAAAGGCGAAATCCACCTTTCGGATGGGCGCTTCCGGGAGGATTTGTTGATTACGGGGAAACCCTGGAAAATGCTGCAATGAGGGAAGCAGAGGAAGAAACCTC
>JALXAI010000566.1 GCA_026992215.1 Desulfobacterales bacterium
GGAACAGCCAGATATCGCCAGTTTCATTTTTGGAGGAATTTCCAGGTCGGCCACTTCATTATAAAGGTACTCGGAAAGCGGCATGGTTTCCTGGATTCCAAGCGGGCAGAAAGGTTTCCCTATGCAAGCCATTGCCTGAGAGAGGGTCCTTTTTGTCTTCACCGCAGCACCCGCGGCATCCAACATGGAAAGGGCCCTTTCGCCGGTCTGCCTGTCGAAACCAAGGAGCATGATTTTCTGAACACTTGTCAGGTGAACGATCACGTCGAATTCTTCTTTGATCCTGGTGATAGCCTGTAAAACTTCTCCTGAGACGTTACCTGACGGGCACTCGATGGTAATGCTGTAACTTCCGTCCTTTTTCTTCTTGAGGCCGGGAATCTGGAGTTCTTCGCTGCGGGAATTTTTCATAGAAATAACCTTTTACACGAAAGAGCTTTTGGGTAGATTATGTGATTAACCAATACAGAAACATGGCATTTATAGTTTAGTTGAAGTCCACTGTAAACTTTAATTTTCCGAAAGCGAAAGAAGCTTCATGGAACAATCGAGAAAGGCTACCTGGGGCTGGGCTCTTTATGACTGGGCAAATTCGGCCTTTGCCACCACGATAATGGCCGGTTTTTTTCCGATATTTTTCAAACATTACTGGAACAGCGGGGTAGATGCCAACATCAGCACCGCGAGGCTGGGTTTTGGAAACGCGGTCGCGAGTTTATTGGTGGCATTGATGGCACCTTTAATCGGAGCCATAGCAGATTACAACGACAGCAGGAAAAGATTCCTCCTCTTTTTTGCCTATCTTGGTGTGATGTCCACGGCCTGTCTTTTTTTCATCCCTTCGGGAGAATGGCTGCTCGCGGTTATAATGTACGTGGTTGCAGTTATAGGATTTTCCGGGGCGAATATTTTCTACGATTCGCTTCTCCCTTTCGTTGCACCAAAAGACAAGAGAGATTATGTTTCAGGGCTCGGTTACGCCCTGGGGTATCTGGGAGGAGGTCTCCTTTTTCTGCTAAACGTCTTGATGGTAACGAAACCTTCGTGGTTTGCTCTAAAGAGCGAGACCCTGGCAGTACGCTATTCTTTTCTTTCTGTTGCAATATGGTGGGGTGTTTTCAGCATCTTCCCCGCAATCTGGGTGCCCGAGTCAACAACCACCGGGAGAAGACTGAACCCTTCCAACCGATTTCATGGCATCTTCTCGGGTGTTTCGGAAGTAATCACAACCGTAAAAAAGATCGCAAAATCCCGCAATATCCTTCTCTTCCTTACGGCTTACTGGCTTTACATAGAAGGCGTTGACACAATTGTGAGGATGGCCGTTGATTACGGCATGTCTATCGGTTTTGATTCGAAAATTCTCATTTCCGCGCTTCTAATAACCCAGTTCGTCGGTTTCCCAGCAACCATAGGATTTACAGGGTTGAGCAGGTATCTTGGCACAAAAAACTCCATATTTGCGGCGATAGCTATCTACGTGCTTATAACACTCTGGGGTATTTTCATGAGAAAGAGTTTTGAATTCTATATCCTCGCAATACTGATTGGCCTTGTACAGGGAGGCATACAGGCATTGAGCAGGTCGTATTATTCCCGCTTGATTCCGGAAGAAAAATCCGGTGAGTACTTCGGTTTCTATAATATGCTCGGGAAATTTGCGGCCATCGTGGGGCCTGCACTGGTTGCGGTAAGCGTCCTGGTGGCAAGAAAACTTCTCGTGATAGCCAGGGTTCATGAGGGGAATATCTCCAACATCGCGGAAATAGCGTCGAGGTGTGGTATCGCATCGCTTCTCTTCCTTTTCGGGGCCGGTGCCGCTCTCTTGATTTTTGTTAAGGATCATGAGTAATATTAGGCAGCAGGTTTTATTAACTTTGGTTAAAGGAGAGGAAATGTATCTGCCACAGCTTTACAGGATTTTTTCGGAACAGTTTCCCGAGGTAATGAAACACTACAAACAACTGGGGACCACGTGTCGATCAAGCGGCCCGCTGGAAGAAAAAACCCAGGACCTGGTGAAACTCGGCATCGCCATTGGCAACAATTCACGGGGCGCGGTTATGTCGCATACGAGGAAAGCCCTGGAAGCAGGAGCAACAAAAGATGAAATTTATCACGTGGTAATCCTGGCGTTAACCACCGTAGGGTTCCCGAAGATGATGGCAGCGATGGCGTGGGTTCAGGAAGTACTTAACAAGTGGGAAGACAAGCAGTAAGAAATCACTACTGGTTCCATATTTCATCTTTGCCTGCGTGCCGACACATTTTCAGGAATCGTGGCGAACCCAGCGAAAATATGGCTTAACCCAGGTAAAAAAAGCATTCGGTTCGCTCCTGCTTTTGAATATATCCGAGAGCAATCACGGTGCCGTGCGAGCACCTCATCGGGTGTGCAGCAATCAAAAAAAGCGACCTATTTCTCCAAAAGGTTCAGTATTTTTTCTTTTACCCTGTTCAAGTCCTCTGGGCTGGCTGTTTTTCCGGGCCATGATGTCAGGAAACCGTCGTTTGAAAATCTCGGTATGACGTGGAAATGAGCATGATCGATAAGTTGCCCGGCAGCCCTGTAGTTATTTTGTACTATGTTGATTCCTTCGGCACTTACGGCCCTGTAAACGGCTTTACTTAACCTTTTTACGCAGGGCATGAGTTCCGCGAGGATACTGTCAGGAATTTCGAAGATCGTGTTAAAGTGTTTCTTGGGGATAACCAGCAGATGTCCGGGATTGATGGGATTGATATCAAGAAACGAATAGACCTCATCCGTTTCGAGGATCCTTGTAGAAGGAATTTCACCTTTTACTATTTTACAGAATATACAGTCGGCAGTCATGGGTATCCTCCGTTACGAGATTCCATGGACAATGGTTAAAACTGATGATACAACATTAGTTGCTCCGGCTTTGTTGCAAAAATATCCTATGCATAACATATCGTCGTGTCAAACAAAATCTTGTTTCCCTCGGGTTGCCATCCCTGCTATAAGAGGGTCGCGGTTCCTTATGATTTCAACTGGAGGGCAACGAG
>JALXAI010000567.1 GCA_026992215.1 Desulfobacterales bacterium
ACTATGGAGAACCATCCCAGCTGGATAGGTTTTCTACCAAAATGTCCCATGTCAGCGTACAGAGCCTCTCCGCCGGTTACTACGAGAAACACGGTGCCCAGCACCACGAACCCGCGCCACCCGTCGGTAGCAAAGATGTGTATCGCAAACTTCGGGTTAAGTGCCATGAATATCTTGGGATCCTTAACGATCTCTTTAATACCCAGGATGGCAAGAACCGAGAACCACACGAGCATCACGGGTCCAAAAACCGCTCCAATCCCTGCAGTGCCATGTCTTTGAAACAAAAACAAACTGATCAATATGATAAGGGCGATGGGAATCACGTAGGGTTCGAAAAAGTTGGTGGCAACATTAAGTCCTTCAATGGCACTCAGGACCGAGATGGCCGGAGTTATCATTCCGTCACCGTAAAGCAGTGCTGCTCCGAAAATCCCCAGTACCGTCATGAGAAGCAGCTTGGTACCCTTTTTCTTAACGGCCCTCGTTCCGAGGGTCATAAGAGCCAGTATACCACCCTCCCCACGGTTGTCCGCTCGCATGACGAAAACCAGGTACTTGAAGGAGATAACAATTACAAGAGACCAAAAAACAAGGGAGAGAACACCGAGGATATTACCCGGGTTGACGGCCAACGCATCCCTGCCCTTAAAACATTCTCTCACCGCGTAGAGGGGACTGGTTCCGATATCCCCGTAAACAATACCGAGAGCCGTAAGGGTAAGTTTCAGAAGATAGGAAGAATCCTTTTCTCCGGGCTTTCCGTGCCCGGAACTCGAATTACCACTGCCAATTTGTTTCATCCAAGCTCCCGTCTGACTACTAAGAAATTGCTCCGACCTTTCCTGTTACCGCAGGATACCAGAAACAGCCCTCCCGGGTAAAGTTTTTCTGTTTATTTCTCGGTTATCTGAGTACCAGCACAGAAGTTCTGCAAGTTTTAATAAAACGACCAATCGAGCTTTTCGAGAAAAAGCGGTCAAGCAAAGATCTCTTGCCCATCCACAGGGCCAGAAGCCCCTCGCGGACTTTTTCTCTCAAAAAAGGCTCAAAGTCACTTATTTCCCGATAATTAAGCGAAACATCGAGCCCCTTGCTCTCCAGGTATTCAAACACTTTCTCGAGCCACGGGTAGACGTCCGCCTTGATGCCCATTCCCTTGGTCAGTCCAATCAGTTCTATGCTTGCCCCGTGGATGGTTGCCATCTGGTTTATCATTTCCAGGGATTCCTGGGTAATATTCGTTTCATCCAGGCACGCGTATATCCTGTTTATGGGGTGGGCCTCTTTTACGAGGAAAACGGAGCATTCTGCATCGTTAACCACTTTTTCGGGAACATGTGGAGTATCTTCCCAGAGACACTGTGTCCCTCCAGTACAGCCCAGGATAATTAGATCGCTTCTGCTTTCCCGGGCTTCCGCGACAATCTCCCTTACCACATTGCCGAATCTCACCCTGACATTCAGGTCTTTTATGCTGCCCCTGCATACCTTAACCTGTTCCCACATGTTAGGCCGAAAAACCAGCCACTCGTACCTGCAGTTTATCGCTTCATAGGGGCACTCACCCTGCTTCCAGTGACTCAGGAACCTGTCTCGATACCTGTCAAGAGCGTCTATCAGGGGATTGTCAAGTTTCACGGAGTCGTAAATCCCGCTCTGTACCTCTCCAGAAAGCCCCCCCCTGGATACGCCCACTATTGTTATCCCTGCAAACGTGTTTTCGGCAAGATTAATGAGTTCCTGTAGAGCATATTCACTGTACGGCATGGTATCCGCCGCGAACAAAATTTTCATCTCAAACCTCCCGACCTCCCTGCTAGAGCCATTTTCCTCACGATTGGCTCGCAGATTTCTGGCAGAAAATACATTTTTCGTCAAGCCCAACAGAAAAGAATAGGAGAAGGAAAATGTTGCACGAATTCCACCAGGGGTTCCTTGTCTCGCTTGCCTCTGTTCACCCCAATGGCGACCAGACCATAATCGCCCAGTTTCGCTATTTCAGTCGTGGTTTTGATTCTGTGAACATTTTCAACATCAAATCCGCATTCTTCGAGTATCTCCCGCGCCTCTTTATCACTCACGGAAGTAGCCAGAAACTCGGGAATAACCGCACTATGGGACCACTTTGCCCCCTTGAAAAGGCTATTAAACATCGATAGCATGGCCTTGGTTGTCGGTCGTTCCCTTATCACCAGGAGAACCTTGCTCAGGGGAGAAAGGTTCTGAACCAGCAAAATGGGACACGGGGCCGATTGATACAATGAGCTCTGAAGCTTTTTCGACAGGCTCTTGGGAGACAGGGGCCTGCGGATACCTTCAACGAACAGATCGTACCCACCTTTTTCCAGGTGTTCCTGGATCTCTTTCTTCGGGTCCCCAGTAACCAGTATCGGCTGAATGGAAACAGGACAGTATTGTTTCTCAGCATTTAAAAGTTGTTCAATCTCTTTTTTACTTTCTTCAAGCTGAATCTTTTCCCACGTTCTTCTCGCCCATCCCGTGTGTATCATGTGAGCATGTGCTTCAGGCTCGTGAGCGTGAATAGCCTGGATTTCCATGTCGAACATTCCGGCCAGCTGACAGGTATACCTCAAAGCGATACTGGATGAAAGATCAGGATCCACGTAAACTAATGCTCTAATCATTGACATGCTCCTTCGTTCATTGAGATTCTGTTAAATCTATTATTCCCCCAAACTCCTCTACCGGTGGCACCTTTGCCGGTATCAACAAGAGCTCCACGATGATCCCCGGTTCTCACACCGCTACCCTCCGGCCTCTTTTTTCTTTTTCTCCGCTTTTTTAACCACTTCTCTTATCTCGCTTATCTTGAAAGGTTTTGCCACAAAATCGAAAACGCCCTTCTGGAAGGATTCTTTTGCCGTTTCCATGGTGGCAAACCCGGTGATAACTATCACCTCGGTAGCCGGAGATCGCTCTTTTACGGCCGACAGAAACTCCATACCGTCAACCCCTTCCATCTTCAAATCGGTGATAACAATATCGAAATCCTGTTCCTTAATCCTTGCCATGGCATCAGAACTGCTGGTAAAAATTTCGACTTCGTATCCAAGCTTCTCGAAGGCAGGTTTCAGACGCTTACACACAATCGGCTCATCGTCCAGAATCAAAATACGAGTCTTTTCCTCTGCACTCATAAAATCTCCTCCTTGATTAAATACCTAGTTCAACAACTCGCCAATCCGCTTCTTAAACTCTTCCTCATAATGATTCACATGTTCGTCATGCTTCATCAATACGTCCAGCTGACGAGTATAAGCCACCAACCCTCCCAGCAAAATCACCCGCTTTTCCATTTCCTTCTTTGACAGCTTCTTCAATCTCCCGATCACCAGGTCTCCTCTTATCTCCACGCGGAAATCGTGCTGCTCAAGAATATTCGCAATGAAACGGGCTCTCCTAGATCTCCTCGTAATCTCCGTGACTCCCCCCAGGAATCGGAAGTACGCATAATTATCATTCACGTTTTCACTTATGTAAACATCAATTATATTGAAGTGATACCCCAACCTCAGTGACATGTTCATGTATTCCTTGCTCAATACAACCAGATTTTTTCCCACCTGCTCAGGGGTAGCCACAGACGTTGAGAAGGTACGGGTCAGACTCGACATGAAACTTCCCAGGTCCACCGAAACCGGTTCGCTTCCCCAGAGGCCTTCGTGGCACAATCCCTTCAAAAAGGCCTTCATGGGAATTGAGCGCACAAGATTCGCATCAATCAGGTTGCCTTCGGCGGATTCGTCCACCCCCCCGCCTATGTCGAGCACGGAGACACCGAGCGGGATATCAAGGTCCAGCCGCCTCAGGCCGGAGCTTAGCCATTTACTCGATTTTTCGCCAATATGTATTAGTTCATCCACGGCCTTCTCATGGACAAAGCGGACTATGTCATGATAGGTCTGACACCCCTTCGGCTTAAATTTTTCATCATGAGGATCCACAAGGTTAAGAGGTGCAACTTTCCTTAAAATTCTTCTCAACAACCTGTATTCGTAGGATTCTTCGAAGACTTCATCCTGGGTAAGCTCGTAGAGGCAGAGTTCTTTAAGCTTACCGGCATAAACTATATTTTGAGTGGCATCCACGGTTATTTCCTCGCCGGTCCTGATAAGCCTCGTGGCGATCCCGGTATTAACGATGGTTGGAACCCTGAACTCCCGTGCAACCGTGGCCATGTGGCCGGTGGGAGAGCCGATATCGGTTAAGATGGCAAGGGCTTTGCGAATGGCCTTTGTAAGTTTCGGAGAGGTGTGCCGGGCAATGACAATTGAGCCGAAAGGGACCTTCTCGATATCTTCGTCACTGCGAATCACAAATGCAGTACCACAGGCAACACCGCGCTGCACCACGTCCCCTCTCCCTTCAAAGATAATCCCCTGCCCTTTGGTAATGTCCGGAAGCATACAAAACTCACCACTGTAACCAAGCTGAACCTTAAGGGGACGGCTCTGCAAAATAATGAGTTCCCCCTCTTCGTCGATTGCCCACTCTATGTCCTGTGGTCTCTTGTAGTAGCGCTCCAGAAGCATGGCCACGTGAGCCAGGTGGTTAATTTCATCGGAAGTAAGACACGGTTTGTGCTGGAGGTCTTCCGGGACCTCGATCGTTTCCGTGCCTCCCCCTTCTTTTGCCACCAGCATCTCTGACTTGTGCACCACGTTCATATGCTTGACCACGTAAGGCGCATCTCTGCTTACATGGTACCTGTCAACGGGAGTTTCGCCCGAAACTACGGGTACCCCGAGCCCCCACGTGGCAGACATAACCATTGTATCATTTTCTCCGGAAATAGGATCCATGGTATACAAAACACCGCTGCACCTGGGCTTCACCATGAGCTGGCAGCCCACGGCCATGGAAATTTCGTGTTCGTAAAATCCTTTCTGCAGGCGATACCCCCATGCCCTTACCGAATACGTGCTCGCTATAACTTTCTTGTAATACTCGAGTAGCTTGTCATCCGGAACGTTCAAAAAACTCTCGTACTGCCCGGCAAAGCTGTGCTCAGCGTCTTCTTCGATTGCACTGCTTCTCACCGCGAAAAATATCTTCTCTTTCTTAAACTTCGATCTGAATGCCGAAACGTGGTTCCGCACTTCTCTAGCAACCTGTGCCGGAATGTTTCCATTCAGTATTTTGTCCCTTACCTCTCTGGAAAGCGCCTCCAGTGCGGAACCGTCTCTTTCAAGGTCTATGTTCATGTTTTCGAGGAGTTCGTCGATGCCATTTTGAACAAGGAAATCGTAAAACGCCTTGGTGGTCAAAACGAATCCGTCTGGCGTGGAGAGTTTCAGCACATTCTTTATCTCTCCGAGGCTCGCATTTTTGTTACCCACGGAAGCTATGTCATCCTGGGTTATATCTTCAAAATCGATGACGAGACGTTCGTCCGCATAGGCTATCTTACCTTCCAGTTCAGCCTGAATCTGGGAATGAATCCGTTCATAAGCATGGTACAGATCCACATACTTCTGGGAAGAAAGCATGTTAAGGTCATATATAATCTTGTAGACCTGGTCGTTCAATCTGTGAGTGATGTCAATAATGTACTGGCGGTCAAAAACGTAGTCACCCCCGAGTTTGTCTCCCATGTCCGCCATGATTTCAAGAATTTCATTGTTCCTTTTTAACACTGTCTGAAACCTGTCAAACAGCACGGCAAAAGAAGACGGGTCCTTCTTTGATCGCCAGAAAGTGAGCTTGTCCCTTATCCGCTCAAATGCTCCCATTACCACCTCTCAGACCGGTCTAGTGCGCACCCTTGCCTGCTCCAAATATAACCCCCATCAAGAGACCTCCTGCAATGGCTACCATGGTAGCAAGAAGGCCATATAACAATGCGTGATTAAAAGCAAGATTGTAGAGAAAAGCCGGAAATCCGACCAGTTTGGCCTCTACGGGAGTTGTTTTGGTTTCAACAATCCTCCCGTCCCTAAGGGCATAAACTTCAATTACGTATTTCCCGGGAGTCAGCGACGACGGAACGTTAACGTGGGCTTCAAACGTTCTTTGTTCACCATCTCCGGAAACAACGGTAACACTCCCTTCACTTTCCAGGTAGAGACCTTCAAGTTTTTTCATTTTTATCAGTTCTTTTATCAGAAATGATCTGTCTTTAGGCTCGGGTTCTATTCCTATCCTGTTTTCCAGGGCCTCCAGGCTCAGCTTCCACGCTTCGTCCCGCGCTTCTTTCGCCTTTGAGGTATCAGACGCAAGCCGAGTGCTGGAATAAATCAGGCAAACATTCGGTACCCCTTTAAACTTGAAGGTATCGAGATTCATCCAGAGCAATCCCAGCACTTTTCCCTTTTTTTTCAGGTGAAGCTCTTTCTCGATGCCCATAAACCGCACAACGACATCGCATCCGTCAGGAACAGTTCCTGTGATCTTGATGTCAGTTCCCCTGTAAAAGGTACCGAGAAGCAGAGTAGACGGTTCAATCCTGACGGTCATTCCGGCTTCACAAAGTCCGATCCCTTCCTGAACAAATAATATACCAGCTACAACCAGCACCGATATTATGCAAAGAGTTTTCCATCTCATCGTTAATGACCTCCGGTATATGCCAAGAAAACTTTAGGTGGCAGCAACAACCCAAGCAACATTTTCACCATCACCAGCAACACCAGTATGGCCAGAAATATCTTTATCTGTTCCCCTTTCAGCTTCTTGCTAATCCTTGCCCCAAACTGGGCACCCACGGTTGAACCCAGTAGAAGCAATAACGCGAGCACAAAATCAACCGTGTGGTTTGTATATGCCTGCATGATCGTTACATCGATACAGGTAAATAAAATCTGGAAAAGACTTGTTCCAACCACAACATGCATGGGCATACGAAGCAAGTAGACCATCACCGGAACCATGATAAAGCCGCCACCCACGCCCATTATCGCTGCCAGAATGCCTACAAACACCCCGAGAACCAGGGGCATGAGTATCGACAACCTGACACCGGATCTCGTGAAATCCGTCTGGAAGGGCAACTTTTTTACCAGCATGGCATACTTGGATTCCCCGGCAGGAACAGGTGCTTCCGATATGTCCACCGCCTTCTTGCTCTTTTTGAGCGATTGTATGCTTTCCATGAGCATGTAGCTTCCTATAAAGCCCAGCATGAGCACGTAGGTTATTTTTATCAGAAAATCCGCGTTACCCAGCTGCCTGAGTATCTTGATTATCTGAACACCGACAGTCCCGCCTATAACACCTCCTATAAGGAGTAAAATCCCCATTTTAAAATCGACATTTCCAAGGCGAAAATGGGCGATAGTACCAGAAGTAGACGCCCCTACAATCTGGTTGGAATCGGAAGCCGCCGCCACGGTTGGTGGTATTCCGATCATTATCAGCAGCGGGGTCATCAGGAACCCACCACCCACGCCGAAAATACCCGAAAGGAGTCCGACAAGAAGTCCAAGGCTTAAAACAAGTAAGATGTTAACGCTACTACCTGCAATCGGTAAGTACAAATACCACGGTACATGCATGATCCCATCCTTCTCCTGTTAAAGTTCACGTTCTTTTCTGCACAATCTCCATTCTGCATTGAACACGATGCCTGATATTCTGATGCGCTTTACAACACTTCGAGCCCTCTTTAAAGCCATCATCCGCCTGTTCAACAATCAAATGCGTGATCCCATGCTCGTTAACAAAACTTATCACCTCCTCCTCGTATGATCCCCTGCTGATATAAAATTCAACGGAAATACCCTTCAATTCCGCGTCTTCCAGCATTAGCTCCACTCTTTCCTTTACAGATTCCTCATCACCTACCATGTCCTCTTCCAACCGGTGTTCAGGGTATATAAGAAGCACGGACAAGTGAGCGTTCACGCGTTCAGCAAGGCTAAACGCCCTGTCGAGAGCCTCCCGTGCCCCACGCCTGCCTTCCACACACACCAGTATCTTTTCCATCTAAAAATACCTCGCAGGCCATGTATACAGTCCTGGCATTGGAAACCCACTGATTAAAATCTCAAGCTTTTTGTCAGACCTCAATTCTTACCAGATTTTCTCGTTTCGTACTGAAAGCATAACCGGCTATTGACAAAAATCGTTTCACAATGAAACTTACCCGGGATTACAATAAATTTTTGGAAGACCGGGAAGGCAACGGAGAAGATTCCAGCTTGTATTTTTTGAGTTTCCTCCAAAGCGTCGTCCTCGGCACCTTGAGAATCTGGGTGGCCATGGCCTTATTGTAGCCTGTTTTCTCGAGGACCTTTTTGATGTACCTTTTTTCCATCTCTTCCAACGGAAGCAACCCTTCGCCTTCGAAGGTTTCAAACTTAAGCTTCCTCAAGTCTTCGGGCAAATCATCAACGGTTAACGTATTTCCTTCCGCCAGGGCAACAGCCCGCTCGATTATGTTTTCGAGCTCTCTGACGTTCCCCGGGAAACTGTAATTAAGCAATATGTCTCTGGCGGATTTCTCCATTCCAATGATCTTTTTTCCAAACAACGTACTGTACTTCTCTATAAAGTAAGATATCAAGAGCGAGATATCGCCTTCTCGTTCGGTTAAGGGGGGGAGCTTTATGGTCACCACGTTCAGGCAATAGAACAGGTCCTCCCTGAAGTTGCCAAGGCTAACCTCGTGCTTCAAATCCTTGTTGCTCGCGGCAACGAGTCGAATATCCAGATCAATGGGCTGTGTCCCTCCCACCCTGGATAGGCGACCTTGCTGTATAACGCGTAAAAGCTTTGCCTGCATGGAGAGAGACATTTCAGAAATTTCGTCCAGGAAAACGGTGCCGCCGGACGCTGCTTCCATGAGACCGATTTTGGTTGCGTGTGCTCCGGTAAATGCGCCCTTTTCGTGTCCGAAGAGCTCACTTGCTATTACTTCTTCGGTAAATCCACCGCAGTCGAATGCGACGAACGGGCGCTTTCTCCGCGGGCTTAACTCGTGAATTGCCCTGGCAACAAGCTCCTTGCCGGTTCCGCTTTGCCCTATGATCATCACGTTGCAGTCTGCGACAGCAACCTTGTGTATCATCTTGAAAACTTCTTTCATCGCGGGACTTTTTCCAACGATCTGTTTAATGGCATCCTTGCCTTTTAGCATTTCGCGAAGGCGCCTATTTTCTTTTCGGAGCAATATCTTTTCATACGCTCTGCGAACCAGGGATGAGAGTTCACGAATCTTAAACGGCTTGGTAACATAGTGGAAAGCTCCAAGCTTTATCGCTTTTATCGCGCTTTCTATGGAACCGAAACCAGTAACCACTATGACCTCAGCCTCCGGGTTCTCATGCTTTACCTCTGCAAGAATCTCCAACCCGTCCATGTCAGGCATTCTCAGGTCCACCAGCACAATATCAAAAGGCTCCTGCTTCATTCTCCTCAGAAATGGAGCGGATGAAGCAAAGGCTTCGACGTCAAAGTCATCGCTGGCGAAGACTTGCAAGAGACGCCGGCACACCGTGAGCTCGTCATCCACTACAGCTATTCGCCCTTTCATTTATCTTCGCCTTTTCCTTTTTCAACGCTATCTTTGGGAAGATAGACCGAGAACGTTGTCCCTACACCGACCTCGCTCTCAACCTCTATGTAACCGCCATGTTTTTTCACAAGACCATAGGTTACAGCCAGGCCAAGACCAGTTCCACGCCCTACCCCCTTGGTCGTATAAAACGGCTCAAATATATGTTCCAGGTCATCAGGCTTAATACCATGCCCGGTATCGGTAACATCTATCCTCACATACTTATCCGAGTAATCATAAGCCTCAATGCGGATTTTGCCTCCCTGAGGCATGGCCTGTATAGCGTTGAGAAACAGATTGAGAAAAACCTGTTGCAGGTTCCGCAAATTGCCCCTTATGGGAGGCAAATCCCCGGGGATATCCAACTCCAGTTCTATTCCCGTCAGCATGACCTGGTTCTTTACCAGCTTTACCGTTTTGTTGACCACCTCTTCAATGCGTAACGTTTCAAAGGAAGGCTTATCCTTTCTTGAAAAATCGAGCAGGTTCCTAACTATCTCTCCAGCCCTGTCTGCCTGGT
>JALXAI010000568.1 GCA_026992215.1 Desulfobacterales bacterium
CCGGGGACAACGTGGCGATGGAGGTACAGTTGATAACGCCGATAGCCCTTGAGGAAGGGTTGCGATTTGCGATTCGTGAAGGTGGAAGAACTGTCGGTGCCGGTGTGGTCAGCGAAATAGTCGAATAGGGGCAGGTGAATGCGAATAATAGTGACTCTGGCGTGCGCTGAGTGTAAACAGCGTAATTATACCACGACAAAAAATAAGAGAACTACTCCTGATAAACTCAGTTTCAGGAAATACTGTAAGTTCTGTAAGACTCATACTATACACAAGGAAACAAAATAATAAGGGTATTTTTGTGTAGGCCAGTAGCTCGAACGGCTAGAGCGTCGGACTCCAAATCCGAGGGTTGGGGGTTCGAATCCCTCCTGGCCTGCCATTTTTTTGTGCTCAGGCTGCCCCGTGATTGAGGCAGTCAGGATATACAACGGGTTGATTCTCTGAATGGCTAAGAAAAGAAGTAAAAAAAAGAAGGCGGCTCAGAAGAAAAATAAAAAAAGAAGTAACAGAACCTCGACCGGCGAGGCGGCAGCCAGGGCGCCCCAGAAAGCTTCGGGTCCTGATGTATTGTCCAGGGTAAAAGCGGGTAAGGCTGTAAGTGGATCTTCGAAAAAAGTCGGGGGCTGGATAGAGACGGTAAAGGCTTTTCTCAGGGAATCCAAGGTAGAGCTTAAAAAGGTCACCTGGCCAACCAGGAAAGAAACGATGGCAACCACTTCGGTGGTGCTCGTGGTTGTGTTTATCGTTGCGCTTTTTCTTGGTATAGTGGATTTCGGATTGGGGAAAATCATCGGATATTTTCTCAGATAATTCCTGTAAATTTTGAGAGGCAATGGGTGTGGAATTCAAGTGGTACATCGTCCATACGTACTCCGGGTACGAGCAGAAAGTTAAGGCTTCTCTCGAGGAAAGGATAAAATCTTCCGGTAAGGAGAAGTTCTTTGATAAGATACTTGTTCCCACGGAGAAAGTGGTAGAACTGGTAAAAGGAGAGCGAAAAGAGTCGATTCGAAAGTTTTACCCCGGGTACATTCTGGTTCGGATGGTTTTAAATGATGAGACATGGCATCTGGTCAGGAGTACTCCGAAGGTTACAGGTTTCCTCGGTGGCAAGGACAAACCTGTTCCTTTGCCGGAAGAAGAGGCGCAGAAAATAATTGAAAGAATGGCGGAGGGAAGGCTCAAACCCAGGCCCAAGTATCAGCTGGAAGTGGGTGACGAGGTCAAAGTTATTGACGGGCCTTTCGCCAATTTCAGCGGAATCGTGGATGAAGTGAACCCGGAAAAAGGGAAGGTGCGGGTACTGGTTAGCATCTTTGGACGTTCTACCCCTGTGGAATTAGAGTTTGTTCAGGTTACTCGTATTTGAGGAGTAGAAAGATGGCAAAAAAAGTAATGGCTAAAATAAAGCTTCAGATACCTGCGGGGCAGGCGAACCCGTCGCCTCCCGTGGGCCCTGCGCTGGGGCAACATGGTGTAAATATTATGGAATTCTGCAAGGCATTTAATGCCAAGACCCAGGGGCAGGAAGGAATGATAATACCTGTCGTAATAACCGTTTACGCCGACAGGTCGTTCACCTTCATAACCAAAACCCCCCCGGCGTCGGTCTTGCTGAAAAAGGCGGCAAATGTCGAGAAAGGCTCCAGCGAACCCAATCGCGAAAAGGTTGGGAAGGTCACGAGGGCGCAGGTTGAAGAGATAGCAAAGCTTAAGATGCCTGACCTCAATGCCAATGATCTGGAAGCCGCGATCAGAACCATTGAAGGAACCGCGCGTAGCATGGGAATAGTTGTGGAATAAAAAATATCTTCGTTTGGAGTGCTAAGATGGCCAAAAGAGGGAAAAAATACAGGATGGCTAAAGAAAAAATTGATAGCACGAGAAGGTACACCTTTCAGGAAGCTATCAAGCTGGCCAAGGAATGTTCTTACGCAAACTTTGATGAGAGTGTCGATATCGCTGTTCGACTTGGTATTGACCCGAGGCATGCGGACCAGATGGTTAGAGGAACGGTGGTGCTTCCTCACGGAACCGGCAAAAGCGTGAAGGTTCTTGTCTTTGCAAGGGGTGAAAAAGAAAAAGAAGCGCTGGATGCGGGAGCGGATTACGTTGGAGCCGAAGAACTGATTGAAAAGATCAAGGGTGGATGGCTGGAATTTGACAAGGCTGTGGCTACGCCCGATATGATGGGGCAGGTCGGGAAAATAGGCAGAATTCTCGGTCCAAGAGGTCTGATGCCAAACGCGAAACTCGGAACCGTGACCTTTGATCTGGCAAAGGCAATAAAGGAAATAAAAGCCGGGAAAATCGATTTCAGGGCGGAAAAGGCCGGCGTGGTGCACGCATCCATGGGCCGTGTATCTTTTGATGAGGATAAATTACTAGAAAATATTTCTACCTTTATTGACACGTTGATTAAGATGAAACCGGCGGCGGCGAAGGGAACCTATTTGAGGGGTATCGCCGTGTCAACCACCATGGGACCGGGAATCAAGGTGGATCCTTTGAGCGTCAAGGATATATTGCAGCAGTAAGCCTCATTGCGCCTTCCCGTGAGGCGCTTAAGATATGTTTTTAACGCAGCCAGGAGTTGCTTTCATGAGGTCAAAGACAGTAGGTACCCGTGAAACAGGGTTTAAAAGTTCTAGCTGCCTACCGAGAGCTGGTGAAAGCAGCGGGGAGTTTCCCTTTCAGGTTTGGTACTTATGAAAGCACTCTGGCGTAAGAAAGGAGGTAGGAAAGCTTTTGGATCGTCGGAGAAAAGAAGAAGTTGTTGCGGAGCTTCGAGAGAAACTGGCGAAGGCCAAGAGTGTAGTTGTAACTGACTACAAGGGCTTGAAGGCTCCCGAAATCGGAGAACTGAGAAAGACTCTTAGAGACCAGGGGGTAGACTTCAGGGTCATCAAGAATACGCTAATGCGTCTGGCCAGCAAGGATACTGATGCGGCAGCGTTGGATCCCCTGATTGAAGGAACCTGTGCCATTGCCATCAGCTATGATGATCCGGTGATATCCGCCAAGCTCCTGAGAGACTTTTCCAGGGAAAATGAACACCTTAAAATTAAAGGTGGTTTCCTGCAGAGCCAGGTGCTTGAAGCAAAGGATGTCATCGCGTTGGCCGATATCCCGAGCAGGGAGGTCTTGCTGGGTCAGCTTCTCGGAGTACTTAACGGTGTTCCAACCAGTCTTGTCAGTGTGCTTAGTGCTGTGCCGAGATCGATGGTGACCGTATTGTCTGCAATCAAACAGAAAAAAGAAGAACAACAGTAGAGATCTTAAAGAACTTTGAAAAGTACCAAATTGATAGAAAGGGAGGAACTCATCCATGGCTGAAATTACAAAAGAAGACGTGATCAGTTTTATCGAAAACATGACCGTGCTGGAACTCAGCGAGTTCGTAAAGGAGCTGGAGGAAAAATTCGGAGTATCTGCTGCCCCGATGGCGGTAGCAGCTGCTATGCCCGGGATGGGAGCGCCGGGAGAGGCACCGGCAGAGGAAGAAAAGACAGAATTTGATGTTGTTATCACGGCAATAGGCGACAAGAAAATCCAGGTTATCAAGGCGGTAAGGGCACTTACCAATCTGGGGCTCAAGGAGGCCAAGGCACTGGTTGATAACGTGCCTGGAGTGGTCAAGGAAAAGGTTTCCAAGGAAGAAGCTGAGGAAGCTGCAAAGCAACTGGAAGAAGCTGGGGCAACGGTGGAAATCAAATAAATTGCATACCTACTTCATAGCGAAGACCGAGCCGTCCGGGGTAAGTGCTCGGTTTTCCTTTTTTTCTATTGATTGTCTTTTCCCTCTTCTCTTTCAACCATCCGGGGCGGAAAACGGATGAGTGGACCTGAAAAGTCTGGCTAAGATCATTAAGAAAAAACAAAAAAATTGAGTGTAGGGAGAAAAAATGGCGACTTCATTAGCCCACGAATACCGGGTGCGCAGAAATTTCGGTAAGATTCCTAAAATAGTGGAAATCCCGGATCTTATCAAGATGCAAAAAGAATCCTACGAACGCTTTTTGCAAAAAGACGTGCCCCCTTCTGAAAGAGAAGACAAGGGGTTGCAGGCCGTGTTCAAAGGCGTGTTTCCCATAAGGGATTTTACCGGCACGGCTTTGTTGGAGTTTGTGCAGTACACCTTTGGAGATGTCAAATATGATGTCGAAGAATGTCTGGCTCGCGGCATGACGTACGAGGCTCCGGTAAAAATTACCGTTCGCCTGGTGGTTTACGACGTGGATAAGGAGACGGAGACCAGGTCTGTTCGGGACATAAAAGAGCAGGAAGTTTACTTCGGAACCATACCGTTGATGAGCGAGAATGGAACTTTCATTATCAATGGTACGGAAAGAGTTGTGGTGAGCCAGTTGCACAGATCTCCTGGAATCTTTTTTGACCATGACAAGGGCAAAACCGCCAAGGGAAAGATTCTGTATTCTGCCCGTATAATCCCCGCCCGCGGTTCCTGGATTGACCTTGAATTTGACACGAAGGACATATTGAACGTCAGGATCGACAGAAGGCGGAAACTGCCTGTGAGTGTCCTGTTGAAGGCTCTTGGCTACTCCACGGAGGATCTGCTTAATTATTTTTATAAAGCAGAAAAGATCTTCATAAAACCCGACCATGTTGAAAGGCCGGTGAATCCTGAATTTCTGGTGGGTACCAGGTGCCCTGCAGATGTGTTACATCCGGAGACCGGGGATATTCTTGTCAAGAAGAACAAGAAGATAGGTAAGGCCACGGTTAAGCGCCTTCTGGATGCAAATGTGAAGGTTATAGCCGGTGATGACGAGATTGTATACGGTAGGGTTCTGGCGCACGATGTTGTTGACTTTTCGACGGGAGAGATCGTGGCGGAGTGCAACACCGAGATAACCCCTGAAGTCCTGGAGGCTTTCCGGGAGAGAGGGATAACGGAAGTTGAAGTGCTCTACCTTGAAGGGCCGGGTGTGAGCCCTTCCTTCAGAAACACTTTGCTTATAGACAAGGTGAGCAATAAAGACGAAGCTATTTTGCAAATTTACAGGCGCCTCAGGCCAAGCAATCCGCCGACCCTGGAGGTTGCCACGGAATTCTTCAACAACCTTTTCTTTAATCCCGAAAACTACGACCTCTCCGAGGTTGGCAGGCTCAAAATCAACATGCAACTCGGGACAAACGTTCCCTTGCATGAAAGGACCCTTTTGCCCAGCGATATAATGCTGGCCGTCAAAAAGCTTATTCACCTGAAAGAAACCCAGGGTCCCGTGGATGACATAGACAACCTTGGAAACAGGCGCGTGCGCTCAGTGGGAGAACTGCTGGAAAACCAGTACCGTATAGGGCTCGTGCGGATGGAAAGGGCCATCAAGGAACGAATGAGTCTCCAGGAAGTGGAAGCCCTGATGCCTCACGACCTGATAAATGCAAAACCGGTCTCGGCGGTGGTGAAAGAGTTCTTTGGAACCAGCCAGCTGTCTCAATTTATGGATCAGACCAATCCGCTGTCAGAAATCACCCACAAAAGACGACTGAGTGCTCTTGGGCCCGGTGGATTGACCCGCGAAAGGGCAGGGTTCGAAGTTCGTGACGTTCATGCCACCCACTACGGCAGGATATGCCCCATCGAGACCCCTGAAGGGCCGAATATCGGTCTTATCGTATCACTGGCAACCTATGCCAGGGTGAATGAGTTCGGGTTTATAGAGACTCCTTACAGGGTGGTGAAAGACGGAAGGGTCACGGACGAAGTCATGTACCTGAGTGCGATGGATGAGAAAGACTACCCCATCGCCCAGGCTAATGCTCCCGTTGATGAAAACGGTTATTTCATTAACGAACTTGTTTCAACGAGAAAAGCCGGCGAATTCGTTATGGTTCACAGAGACGAAGTCCGTTACATGGACGTGTCTCCCAATCAGTTGGTGAGTGTCGCCGCGTCCCTGATCCCCTTCCTTGAAAACGATGACGCAAACAGAGCGTTGATGGGCTCCAACATGCAGCGACAGGCCGTACCGCTGCTCAAAACCCGCGCTCCCCTGGTTGGCACTGGCATGGAAAGTGTCGTGGGGCGAAACGGCGGTGTTACGGTTATCGCCAAAAGAGACGGCGTCGTAGAAGACGTTGATGCCGACAGAATAGTCGTGCGGGCTACCGGTGATGACGCGGAAGACTCCCTTGTACCGGTGGTGGATATTTACAAGCTGACCAAGTTTAAAAGATCCAATCAGAATACCTGCCTCAACCAGAAACCGATAGTACGAAGAGGTGACATTGTCAAAAAAGGCCAGATTATTGCCGACGGCCCCTCTACGGATATGGGTGAACTGGCCCTGGGCCGAAACGTGATGGTGGCTTTCATGAGCTGGGGAGGATATAATTTTGAGGATTCCATCCTGATTAACGAAAGGATCGTCAAGGAAGATGTATACACCTCAATACACATAGAAGAATTTGAGGTTGTAGCCAGGGATACGAAGCTCGGGAAGGAAGAAATCACGTGTGATATCCCGAACATTGGTGAAGAGGCCCTAAAAGACCTTGACGAAAGCGGCATCGTGAGAATCGGGGCCAAGATAAAGCCGGGTGATATCCTTGTCGGAAAGGTTACGCCCAAGGGAGAAACACAGCTTACACCGGAAGAAAGGTTGCTCAGGGCCATCTTCGGTGAAAAGGCCGGGGATGTTAAGGATACATCATTAAGGGTGCCTCCCGGTGTGGAGGGAACAGTCATAGATGCTAGAGTCTTTTCTCGCAAGGGGGTGGATAAAGACGCTAGAAGCGAGTTTATCGAGCAGCAGGAAATTGCGCGCCTTGAGAAGGACCTGAGGGATGAAACAAGCATCATCAAGAAGGCCGCGGTAAAGAAACTGGCGAAGTTGCTCGAGGGGAAAAAGCTTGCCCAGAACCTGAAAGATGGCAGAAAGGTAATTGCCAAAAAGGGTGAAGATATAACGTTTGAGATACTGGAAAAGGCCGCTCCGGCTGCCTGGAGACAGATCTCCGTTCAGGACGAGCCTGAAATTTCCCTTCGCATCTCCGAAGTGGTTGACAGCTACGAACAGCAAATCCGGCTTGTTCGCAGGATCTTCGAGGACAAGGTCGAGAAGGTGAAGAGAGGAGATGAGTTGCCGCCCGGTGTTATAAAGATGGTTAAAGTTTACGTGGCGGTGAAGAGAAAGCTCTCGGTGGGCGACAAAATGGCCGGGCGTCACGGTAACAAGGGAGTGGTATCCAGGATTCTTCCCGAGGAAGACATGCCGTTTTTTGCCGACGGGACTCCGGTCGACGTTGTGCTCAATCCGCTCGGAGTGCCTTCCCGAATGAACGTCGGCCAGGTTCTTGAAACGCACCTCGGCTGGGCGGCAAAAGGCCTTGGGGAGCAGCTTGCGGAAATGTTGAAGCGCTACCGGGAAGATGAAAAGGTGGAAGAGAAGCTGAAGAGAATTTATTCCCAGCTCGAGTTTGACAAATATTTCAAAAACGCTGACGAGAAGGATATAGAGCGGTGTATCGAGCAGTATAGAGAAGGTCTTCACATAGCTTCACCTGTTTTTGACGGCGTGGAGGAGGATGAAATAAAGAGACTGCTCAGGGAGGCGGAACTGCCTGAAAGCGGGCAGGTGACTCTTTACGACGGGAGAACCGGTGAGCCTTTTGACCAGAAAGTCACTGTGGGCATGATGTACATTATGAAGCTGCATCACTTGGTGGACGATAAGATCCATGCCCGTTCCATCGGCCCCTACTCTCTGGTTACCCAGCAGCCCCTCGGTGGGAAAGCCCAGTTCGGAGGGCAGAGGCTCGGAGAGATGGAAGTTTGGGCCATGGAAGCCTATGGGGCCGCGTACGCCCTCCAGGAATTTCTAACGGTAAAATCCGACGACGTGGCCGGACGAACGAGGATGTATGAAAAAATCGTTAAGGGCGATAATACCCTTGAGGCCGGACTGCCCGAGTCCTTCAACGTGTTGATTAAGGAACTCCAGGCGCTGGCCCTTGATGTGCAACTGCTGGAAGAAGAACCCAATTAAAAAATCCTCTGAGGTGAGTATAGGAGGAAACCTTGAAAGAATTATACAGCCTTTTCGTAAAACCGAAAGATCCTTTGAGCTTTAACGCTGTTAAAATTGGTCTGGCGTCTCCGGAAAAGATCAGGAGCTGGTCTTACGGAGAAATAAAGAAACCGGAAACAATTAACTACAGGACGTTCAAACCGGAAAGGGATGGTCTTTTCTGTGCCAAGATTTTTGGCCCTATAAAAGACTACGAGTGCAACTGCGGCAAGTACAAGAGAATGAAGCACCGTGGCGTGGTGTGTGAAAAATGCGGAGTCGAGGTTATTCAATCGAAGGTCCGCCGAGAAAGAATGGGTCACATAGAACTTGCTACCCCGGTGGCTCACATATGGTTTCTAAAAAGCCTGCCGAGTAAAATCGGGAACCTTCTTGACATGACGCTGGATCAGCTTGAGAAAGTTCTTTACTTTGATTCTTATATTGTTATCGATCCTGGTGATACCCCGCTTTCCAAGTGTGAGCTGTTGAGTGAAGAACGTTACAGGCAGTGCAGGGCCGAATATGGCGACGCGTTCAGAGCCGGCATAGGGGCCCAGGCCATCAAGGAACTGCTGGCCAGTCTGGACCTTGAGCAGCTTTCTGCTGAGCTCAAGGAAGAGATGATCAAGACCGGTTCGGTGGCAAAGCGAAAAAAGCTGGGGAAAAGGCTCAAGATAATAAATGCTCTCAAGGACTCTGATAACCAGCCGGAGTGGATGATCCTTGATGTAATACCGGTGTTGCCGCCGGACCTGCGACCCCTTGTTCCGCTTGACGGAGGAAGGTTTGCCACCAGCGATCTCAATGATCTTTACCGAAGGGTCATTAACAGGAACAATCGTCTGAAGCGATTGCAGGAACTCAACGCCCCCGATATCATCATCAGAAACGAGAAAAGGATGCTCCAGGAGGCCGTAGATGTTCTTTTCGACAACGGGCGCAGGGGTAAGACTATTACCGGGCCGAACAAGAGGCCGCTCAAATCCCTGAGTGATATGCTCAAGGGGAAGCAGGGACGCTTCAGGCAGAACCTTCTCGGAAAGAGGGTTGATTATTCAGGGCGTACCGTGATCGTTGTCGGGCCTGATCTGCGGTTGCACCAGTGCGGCTTGCCCAAAAAGATGGCGCTGGAGCTCTTCAAGCCGTTCATTTACAACAAGCTTGAAGAAAAGGGCCTGGTAACGACGATCAAGCAGGCGAAAAAGCTGGTTGAAAAAGAAACACCGGAAGTGTGGGATACTCTGGATGAAGTTGTCAAGGAATACCCGGTATTGTTGAACAGGGCTCCGACGCTTCACAGGCTCGGAATTCAGGCCTTCGAGCCGGTTTTGATCGAAGGAAAGGCCATACAGCTTCATCCCCTTGTTTGCACGGCGTTCAACGCGGATTTTGACGGTGACCAGATGGCCGTTCACGTCCCGCTTTCCGTGGAAGCACAGATAGAATCCCGGGTGCTCGTTATGTCCACCAACAACATCCTTAGCCCGGCTCACGGAAGCCCCATTATCGTGGCTTCCCAGGATATCGTACTGGGTATTTATTACCTGACGAGGGAAAGACCTTTTGCCAGGGGAGAAAACAAGATTTTTTCAAACCCGGAAGAAGTTCGGTCCGCGTACGATTCGGGCTGTGTTGACCTTCACGCGAGAATCAAGGTCAGGATCAATGGGGAGCGGGTTGAGACCACGGTGGGCCGTGTGCTGCTCTACGAAATTGTGCCCAAGGAGATCCCCTTTGAGCTCATTAACAAGGTGATGGACAAAAAGGCGCTGGCGAGCCTGGTTGAATATTGCTACAGGAAAGTTGGTGCGAAGGCGACTGTTATCCTGGCAGACCGCATGAAGGATCTGGGTTACAAGCTAGCCACCCAGTCCGGACTGTCCATTTCGGTTTCCGATATGGTTATTCCTTCGAGAAAGAGCGAGATTATCAAGAACGCCATTGAGGAGGTAAAAGAAATAGAGAGACAGTACAACGAGGGCTTGATCACCG